>JASLCA010000372.1 GCA_030146225.1 Sphingobacterium sp.
CTGGCCTTAAGCGCATCGATGCTGGCGTGAATATGGGTAATCAATAAAAGTCCGTAAAATAAAAGCCCAATATAATAAAACCAGCTTACAGACATATAGAAAATTGGCAGCGACACAAATACAAAGGATGCAACATGCAACAACTCGGATATGCGCAATGCATTTTTTGAACCAAAATACACGGGAATAGATTTCAGACCATTCTCCCTATCAAATTCTTCATCTTGTAAGGCATAAATAATATCAAAGCCTCCTGACCAACACATTACTGCTATACCATATAATACGGGTATAATATTAAAGCTATTAGTCACCACAAGATAGGCACCGATAGGCGCTAAACCTAATCCTACTCCGAGAACAAGGTGACATAGCGGTGTAAAGCGCTTGGTGTAACTGTAGAAAAGTACCACAAACAGGGCTATTGGCGACAGATAGAAGCATAAACTATTAATAAAATAGGTAGCGGCCACAAACAACAAGCAGTTTATTATAGTAAACAACAAAGCTTTATTTGCCGAAATCTTACCTGCTGGAATATCCCTTACAGCCGTTCGGGGATTAATTGCATCAATATCCCGATCTAAATACCGATTAAAAGCCATGGCAGCGTTGCGCGCTGTAACCATACAAAGCAACATCAGCAACAACTTGGAAATTTCAAAGGATTGTCCAGTCGTTTGTAAAGCCAAGAAAAAACCTATTATAGCAAATGGAAGCGCAAAAATACTATGCGCAAACAAGACCAAAGACATGTATTTCTTCATTCCCTATTCTTCTTCATCTTCATATTCCTCTTCAATAATGGGTAGCTCAAAGCGTTTATTGACCTCATGAATATTTTCTAAAATCTCATCCGTTCCTGTTTTCAATTCTGCAGAAGTAATAAAACAACGCGGCACTTCCTCAAACCAAGCCAATAAAGATCGGCGAAAATGAGCGACATTTTGATCGGATTTAACATTGGATTGTTTGTCAGCCTTCGTAAATATTAACATAAAAGGTAAGCCCCGTTCACCTAACCAGCAACAAAACTCTAAATCGATTTTCTGAGGTTCATGCCTACTATCTACCAACACAAATATACATTGTAGGTTGGGTCTTGTAATTAAATATTTACGGATAAACTTCTCCCAGTCAGCACGGTTCTTCTTGGAAGTCTGCGCAAAACCATAACCTGGTAAATCCACTAAGTACCAGTCCGAGTTAATGATAAAGTGATTTATCAATTGTGTTTTCCCTGGTTTCTGGGAGGTTTTTGCCAAGCCTTTCTTCTTGGTCATTGCATTGATCAGGGAGGACTTCCCTACATTGGAGCGGCCAATGAAAGCGTATTCTGGCAATGTAGGAGCTGGAAGTTGATCCACCTGGGTATTGCTACAAACAAATTCTGCAGTTTTTATAAGCATTCTACAAAGTTAAAGAATTCTTAGTTGTTATGGTAAAATCATTTTTTTTAAACTAGATTAATAAGATACGCTTTTTTTTTCCTTTCTTTAGCGAAAGCAAAAAACCAATGTTAACTGTAAAAAATATTGTAAAACAATACAGCAACCATAGAGCCTTGGATAATGTGTCCTTATCTATTCCTAAAGGAAGTATTTTCGGACTCCTAGGCCCTAATGGTGCAGGAAAGACATCTTTAATCCGGATTATCAATCAGATTACCGCGCCCGATAGTGGGGAGATTATCTTTGATGGGGAACCCCTGCAAGCAAAACATATTGCACGTATCGGCTATCTACCTGAAGAAAGAGGACTCTATAAGAAGATGAAGATAGGTGAACAGCTGCTTTACCTATCCCAGCTCAAAGGCTTAAGCAAGCAGGAAGCTATCCATAAAATCCGCTATTGGTTTGAGAAACTACAGATTGAAAGTTGGTGGGATAAGAAGGTGGAGGATCTCAGCAAGGGTATGCAACAGAAGGTACAGTTTGTCGCGACTGTAGTGCATGAGCCGGAGTTGATTATCTTGGACGAACCCTTTTCAGGCTTTGATCCCGTAAATGCACAGATTATTCAGGATGAAATCTTGGAACTAAATAAGAATGGTGCAACCATTATTTATTCCACTCACCGCATGGAATCCGTAGAGGAAATGTGTGACTATATAGCACTTATTGACAAGTCTAAAAAAATATTAGATGGTTCTGTTAAAGAGATTAAACGCTCCTACCAGACTCAAACTTATATTATTGAATATAGAAGCAAGCCGAATGCACTTCCATTGCTGCTTGCTGAGGAATTTACGGTTATCAGTGAAAAAAGCTTGGCTGAGGACTGTGAAATAACTGTACGCATCAGCCCTACTAAAACTTTAAATGAATTATTAATAAGCATTGTCAATCAAGTAGAAGTAAAACAAGTATTCGAAGTAATACCTTCTATGAATGACATCTTTATTTCACAAGTTACACAAGCTGCGCGCAGCTAATAAAAAATAGCAATGAATAAAATATTATTAATCGTACAAAGAGAATACACCAGTCGTGTAAAGAAAAAGTCTTTTCTACTAACGACCTTTCTTGTGCCGCTGTTTTTTATCGCAATGTATGTAGGCATCTTTTTTCTGACGAAAAAAAGCTTTGAGGATTCGCATGCTACTGTATATGTTATCGACATGGAAGGCAGCATCGCTGATGAACTTAAGGATACGAAGAATATTACCTATAAAGTAACCCAAAACAGTGTAAAAGAACAGCTCGAAGAGCTAAAAGAAGGTGATGACAATAGAAGCCTATTAATTATACCGAAGGATTTTGGCAGCAGTCAAAGCATTGAGTTGCTCTCCGCTGGAAAGGCAAATATTGGAACCCAAAGCGAGGTGAAAAACCGACTGAGTACCATTGTACGTAATAAGAAATACAAAGAAATGGGTCTAGACCTTGAGCTAATACAAAATATTGACGATACAATTAAAGTCTCAGCCAAACAAATAAATGAACAAGGCGATGCCAAAGAAAGCCATACAGAGGTAGCGATGGGGATAGCGATGGCGCTATCGGTACTCATCTATTTGTCCTTGTTTTTATACGGCGCGCAGGTTATGCGTGGTATTATCGAAGAAAAAACAAGCCGTATTGTAGAGGTTATTATATCTTCAGTTAAGCCCTTTCAATTGATGATGGGTAAAATTATAGGTATTGGCTTGGTGGGCATAACGCAGTTTATCCTGTGGATTGTCTTGACCATAGCCCTTACAAGTGTGGCTACTACCCTTATCTTTGATGGCAAGATGAGTAAAACGGAGTTGGTAAATGGCGTCGCCCAAGCAGACGCTATGCCCCAAGGCAATCCTGGCTTTGATATTACTACGGCATTAGCATCAGTTGACTTTCCTCTCTTACTGACCTGCTTCTTTATATTCTTTCTGGGTGGATATTTCTTGTATAGCGCATTGTTCGCAGCAGTGGGCTCAGCGGTTGACTCTGAGACAGAAGCCTCTCAATTTACCATGCCAATCACCATGCCTTTGCTCCTTACCTACGTTTTGTCCTTTGGCGTACTCGTCAATGATCCAAATGGTACAATAGCGACTTGGTTAAGCTTTATCCCCTTTACGTCGCCTATAGCGATGCTTGTACGGATTCCTTTCGGGGTACCTACCTGGCAAATTATTGTTTCGGTAGTCCTATTAATCCTAGGCTTCCTCTTAACAACATGGTTTGCAGCACGTATCTACCGGGTAGGTATCTTGATGTATGGTAAAAAAGTAAGTTTGAAAGAATTGATTAAGTGGTTTCGCTATAAAAACTAAGCTAAAAAGATAGTTTACAGGGAAAAACAAGTATTTTTATAGAGCTTAATAATAGGTTTTAATAGAAAGATAATATCTTTACACTTAAATAATGTAAATCATGACAAGTTCTAATCAGATTGAAAACAAAAAACCGAATAGTTTTAGAAAGTTTATCAGTTGGTTTTTGATTGTAGGCTTCTTAGCATTAAGTGGTCTTATCTACTACAAGTACTTCTTTGTATTTGGGGAAGGTGTGAAATCAGGCTACTTAAACTTTGCCGTTAAAAAGGGTAATGTATTCAAAACTTACGAGGGTAAGCTTATCCAAGAAGGCTTTGGAAGTGCCAAGATAGGCCCTGGAATCTCAAGCAATGAATTTGTATTTTCTGTAGAGAACGATAGTATCTTCCA
>JASLCA010000008.1 GCA_030146225.1 Sphingobacterium sp.
GATGCTGATCAGTATTTGGTCGCCAAATTTCAGCAGCCCTATTCCTATTATATGGCTAAGATGGCGGGGCAGCTTTTGTTTTCGGTACTCCTTTTGGGAGCCTTGCTGGGTACATTTGTCTATTTATTGCGTACTATTAAAAAGCAAAATGAACTGGCCTTGCTTCGAAAATCTTTTGTAAACAATATGACCCATGAGTTGAAAACGCCTGTAGCTACAGTGATGGCAGCAGTTGAAGCGATTCAACACTTTGTTGCAAAGGATGACCGCGTTAAGATGGATAAGTACTTAGAGATTTCCAGGCATGAGCTGGAACACTTGCATCAAATGATTGAAAGGGTATTACAACTGAATATTGAAGATAGCGTAGGCATAGTCTTAGCCAAGGAATCTTTTGATCTTGTTCCGGTCTTGGAAGCCAATTTGGAAGCCGCTGTGCTCTCTGCGAAGAAGAAGATTGTGATTACAAGGGAGATCCCTATGACCTCCTTGTTTATTGTGGCAGATGAATCGCACATGAGAAATGTAATTGCAAACCTATTAGACAATGCGATTAAATATTCAGAGGAGCCTGTACAGTTGCGGATTGCTTTGCAGGTATCTGAGCAAGGTCTTATCTTGGCGATCGGCGATAAGGGGAAGGGCATTCCGCAGAAATATCAAAAGCATATCTTCGACATGTTTTACCGTGTGCCAGAAGGCAATCTACATGCTGTTAAAGGGTTTGGTCTTGGATTAGCCTATGTTAAACAACTGGTTGAACAGCATAATGGTACTATAAAAGTTGATAGTGTCCTGGGAGCAGGGAGTGTCTTTACGGTCTTTTTGCCATTGAACGAAGCTAAAGTTATAGCATAGGCTTAATAAGTGTTTGTTGCAGGTTGTTAAATGGATGATATGATTGATGTCTTATATGTAGAAGATGAGCCAAGCTTGGCTTTAATTGTAACGGATAGTTTAGAGTCACATGGCTTTTCAGTTCGGCATAAAGCCAATGGGCGGGATGCTGTTGTTGCTTTTCAACAGCGTAAGCCTGATATTGTCGTGCTTGATGTTATGATGCCTTTGATGGATGGCTTTATGGTTGCTGAGGAGGTTCGGAAGCTCGATCTACAAACCCCAATCTTATTTTTAACGGCATTAACGCAAACTGAAGATGTGGTGAAGGGCTTTCATCTTGGAGCTAATGACTATGTAAGGAAGCCCTTTAAGATTGAGGAGCTTGTAGTCCGCATTATATCGCTTACCAAGCGAAATACTCAACCCATCTTGGCAAGGCAGTATCAGATCGGGATTTTTACATTGGATACCCTGAAGTCAATCCTTTCTAATGGCGATCAGCTTGAAAAACTTTCCTTTAGGGAGAGTGAATTGTTACGCAAGCTCTTTGAGCAGAAAGATCAGGTGGTTCCACGTGAGGAAATTATAAAGGCTTATTGGAATGAAGACACCTACTTTACTGGACGTAGTCTGGATGTTTTTATAAGTCGGATCCGAAAGTATCTCGCCAAGGATCCCCGCATTAAGATTACCAATATTCGGGCTGTTGGATATATGTTGACAATTGATTAAATTGTAAGTTATCTGGGTAATTAGGCTTTTGTAAGCCCTTTTACTTTAGTGTAACTCTTGTTATCCAAAAATAAACAAGCATGAAAGCATTAATAATCGTTGATATTCAGTATGATTTTTTACCCGCTGGGCAGCTTGCTGTTCCAGCAGGAGATGAGATTATTCCGCACATTAATAAGCTCCAATCAGATTATGACCTTGTCGTTGCTACCCAAGATTGGCACCCTGTCGGTCATAAGAGCTTTGCGTCATCGCATGCAGGGCAGGAGCCTTTTTCGACTATAGCGCTAAATGGCTTGGAGCAAACCCTATGGCCTGATCACTGTGTGCAAGGCACAAATGGCGCTGAGTTTTCAAAGGCGCTGGATGGAAATCGCATTGCGGCCATCTTTAGGAAGGGAATGGATCCTGAAATTGATAGCTACTCTGGTTTTTATGATAATGGGCGCTTGAAAAGCACGGGCTTGTCTGGCTACTTGAAAGAACATGGCGTAACTGAAGTGCACCTTTGCGGATTAGCAGCGGATTTCTGTGTTTATTATACAGGGATGGATAGTTTAGCTGAGGGCTTTGAGACCTATATTATTGCTGATGCCACAAAAGCCATTGATGAGGTCTCCTATGTGGAGAAGATGGAAGCATTTAAAACAGCAGGCGGTTATTTCATGTAAACAAAAACAGGCCAAATCATAGATTGGCCTGCTCGTTTATGCTTAAAGGCTGATTAAATCAGGCCTTTTTTGTTTAATAGTTCTGCGATTTGTACTGCATTGGTTGCCGCTCCTTTACGTAGGTTGTCTGCTACGACCCAAAGGTTTAGGCTATTGTCTTGCGACTCATCACGGCGAATACGGCCTACAAAGACTTCATCTTTTCCATGTGCATCTTTAGGCATTGGGTATTTTAGATTGGCTGGATCATCGACAACTACAACGCCAGTTTGTGCGGCTAATAACTCCCGGACCTCAGCTAAATCGAAATCATTTTCAAATTCAATATTCAAGGACTCGGAATGCCCACCTATTACTGGGATGCGAACCGTGGTAGCAGTAACCCGAATCGAATCGTCCTGCATAATCTTATTGGTCTCTTGAATCATCTTCATCTCCTCCTTGGTGTATCCATTGTCTTGAAATACATCAATATGAGGGATAACGTTTAAGTCAATTTGATGTGCATAAGCCTTTTCACCTTCGATTCCGGCGCGCTCATTCATCAATTGCTCAACAGCCTTAACTCCAGTGCCTGTTACGGATTGGTAAGTGGAGACTACGACCCGCTTAATCTTGTATTTTTCATGTAGGGGTTGCAATACCACGACCATCTGAACGGTAGAACAGTTAGGGTTGGCTATAATCTTGTCCGCTGCGGTTAAAACATCTCCATTGACTTCTGGAACCACTAATTTTTTAGATGGATCCATGCGCCAAGCTGATGAATTGTCAATTACGGTAATTCCAGCTTCTGCATATAAGGGCGCAAATTCCGAAGAGGTCGTTCCACCAGCAGAAAACAAAGCAACATTTGGTTTAAGTGCAATAGCCTCAGCAACCGTAACCACCTTATACTTCTTTCCCTTGAATTCAATTTCCTTGCCCTTACTTCTCTCGGATGCTACTGGAATTAATTCTGTTACCGGGAAATTACGCTCGGCTAAAACGGTTAGGATTTCTGATCCCACGAGACCAGTTGCCCCTACTACTGCGACTTTCATACTTTTAATTTGTTTATTATGACTGAATGATAAATAATTTTTATATTTTTATTTATAAGTAACCAAACATACGAAATAAGCCGATTATTTTCTAATTATCTAATATTATTTTCATTTAATTTTCAAAGAATAATTAAGTTTTTTATTAAAACAGCCGTGTTTTTATGAAAAATGCTCAACTTTTGCTGCTTAAAGTCTTTTTTTTGTCAATTATAGCGACCGCGGTTAAAGCTCAGGTGGTTCTAACAGAAATTATGCATAATCCAAGCCTTGGGCACTTGCCGAATCATCCTTATATAGAGATTTACAATGCAGGGCTTAACAGTGTATCCTTAATGGGCTATCATTTACAAATAGCCAATACACGAATACCTCTTTTGGACAGGAGTCTAGCACCTAAACAGTATATGTTGCTTGTGGAGCCTTCGGCGGAAAGCTCTTTTCAGGCCTATGGCAATGTAATGGCGCTTTTAGTATGGCGAAGTCCTAGCCGAACGAATGGAACGATACGGTTGTTGGACCCGTTGGGTAAGGTTGTTGACGAAGTGTTGTATAGAAGCAGCTGGTATAAAAGCATTCCTAAGCGTACAGGAGGATGGAGCCTAGAGCGAAAAAGTCCAAATTTTCGCTGCAATTCTGCTGAAAGTTGGGCTGAGTCTCAAGCCTTGACTGGGGGGACACCTGGGGAGCGAAATTCGGTATGGGATGATGCTTTTCAACCGGCACTAGGATTGACATCAACCCTTTTGGCGCCTGATCGGGTTCAATTAGATTTTAAACAAAGTTTAATGTATAGTGGGCCGATCAATAGTGCAAATTTTATCATATCCCCTGAAAAGTATAAGCTGCAGGCGATAGAGAGGCAGGGGCAGGGCTTGCATATTCAATTGAGTCAGCCGTTGGATAAAGATACTGAGGTGAAATTAAGCTTGTCAGACTTCCTCTGTTGTGGGATTGCTTACCAAGCGGAGCTAACACTTTTTAATGCATCTGCTCTCTTGCCTCAGGATTTAATAATTAATGAAGTCTTGTTTAACCCCAAAACTAAAGGCGGGGAGTTTGTGGAGATTTACAATCGTTCTGGGAGAATTGTAAATCTTCAGGGCTGTTTTCTCGGAAATCAATTGATCGCAGAGGAAGCATTGCTTTTCGAACCTGATGGGTTTAGGCTACTCGCAAGTTCGGCTGCACAGGTGAAAAAGGACTACCCATTAGCTGTTGTGGAGCATATTATTGAGCTCCCCAAAAGGCCAAATCTTGGGAATGAATTAGGGGATGTATTGCTAAAAATGGAGGCGATTATGCTG
>JASLCA010000010.1 GCA_030146225.1 Sphingobacterium sp.
GAAGGTAATTACATTTTGAAACCGCAAAATGTAATTACCTTCCAACGCATCCAAAATTGTCAATCGCCCTTGATGCCCATCATGCAACATATCCTTTATCCAACCTAATGATAATTTAGGTTGAACACCAGGAACAGTGATTGAATTTTGTATAGATTCTTTTGCCAAAAGCTCCATTTCATCCAATCGGTAAGGCAATACAGGTGCATGTTCAACTCCATAAAATATTTCAGCACATTTCTTATGGTAATCTAACTCAGCTCCACTTAACTCTTTATAGCAATATAAACATCTATTCATCGTCATTCGTTATTAAAGGGTGTATGGAAACAGCACCTATACTATTCTGACAACAAGCTAGTAACAATCCCATGCGATCATTCTGATTTATTTTCCAACTCTCCGTTGCAATACTCAACAACCAACCTTCAGGTATCAAACCATCAAAAAAAGGGAACATGGATACACTATGGTAAGGATAGGTTCTTACAGGCATTTGAAAGGTCAAAAACTGATCAGGAAAGTTTTCACAATATGCTTCATCATATTGAAATACATACGTACCTTCGGCTGTCTCCGTAAGTACTCCTGCAACAGAATCATTATATTTAACTATTGCTTGTCTCATAATCTCTTGCATTTACAGGTCCCAAAACATGTCCAAAAAGCATCAAAACCTGATTAACTTTGGATAAACTAAGGTTGTCTTTTCCCTGTTCGATTTTTCTGACAACCGTTAAAGCAACTCCTGCATGTTCAGCTAAATCTTCTTGCGTAAGACCAAGCTGTTTCCTTTTCATTTTCACAAAATCTCCTATGAAGTTCATTTTATATGCGTTTACATATAAAAGTAGCGAAAATATTTAAACTATATGCATAAACATATAAAAACTTAAAAAACAACTAAACTATATGCATTTACATATAGATGTAGACAAATTTATTTCATTCTGTTTAGCTTTTGTATAAGGGTTTTTGAAAAGGAGACATTTGGTAATACAATTTGTTTTTTCATTAAAACGCTTGTTATTTCAAACAATAACAACCGTTTTGATTGAAATAACGAACACTCACTATTCTGACCTTCCCATTCCTGATATTTTCATCAACAGGAATCGAAATTACAGGACAATTGAAATTGCAAAAATCCTTTGCTTGCTGTAACATATTTAGTAAATATTTGTTACAAAAAAGCATATCGTTTCTGATTAACCAAAGCAACTTCTAGCAAATTACATTAACGCTTTCCCCCGACACAAAACAAGCCGAATAGGAACTCTATTCGGCTTGTTAATCTTATACAAACATATCTTACTTTCCAATGCAGAACTTAGAGAATATATTCTCTAATAGGTCGTCTGTCGTGACGGCGCCGGTAATCTCACCTAGGTGGTGTAAGGACTGGCGGATGTCCATCGCGAGGAAGTCCGAGGTAACGGGATTGTCGATACCATACAGCACCCGTTCTAAGGCTTCTTGGGTCATGCGAAGCGCCTCTACGTGGCGAATATTGGTCACCATCACATCATCAGTATTGATATTGGATAGGTTGACCTGATTCATCAGTTCGTCTTTTAGCTCTTCGATGCCTTCTTGTAGCTTGGCGGAGATGTACAAGGGTTTCAAGACATCAAATTCTTGACGTTGGGCATCGCTAATCAGGTCCATCTTGTTGATAATGGTCACAAAGGGGATCTGTAGGTGCTTCAACTCTTCGACTTGCTCCTGCACATCGCTTACGCTGTCTTGCATCGGGTCAAATAGGTAGACGATCAGGCGTGCCTGCTTCATCTTCTCCTTGGTGCGCTCTACGCCCTTGGCTTCGATAATGTCTACGGTATCGCGGATGCCTGCGGTGTCGATAAAGCGGAAGGCTACTCCACGTATATTAATCTCATCTTCGATGGTATCGCGGGTAGTACCTGCGATCTCCGAGACAATGGCTCTTTCTTCATTGAGTAAGGCATTCAACAGGGTTGACTTGCCTACATTGGGCTTGCCTGCGATAACCACGGGTACGCCGTTCTTCATCACATTGCCCAGCTCAAAGGAGCTGATCAGCTTGCGGATAACTTGATGTATGCGCATGATGAGGGATTTCAACTGATCCCTATTGGCAAACTCTACATCTTCTTCACCAAAGTCTAGCTCCAGCTCAATCAGGGATGCAAAGTTTACGAGATCTTCACGTAAGCCCTTCAACTGGTTGGAGAAGCCTCCGCGCATCTGCTGCATCGCCACTTGATGGGATGCGGCCGAGTTGGATGCGATCAGGTCGGCTACGGCTTCGGCTTGGGAGAGGTCTAAGCCACCATTCAAGAAAGCCCTAAAAGTAAACTCACCAGCTTTCGCGGCACGTGCGCCATGCTTCATCAAGAGGGTAATCACTCTTTCGATTATATAGGCGGAGTTGTGCGTGGAGATCTCTACGACATGCTCTTTGGTATAAGAGTTTGGTCCTACAAATAGGCTGACCAGTACCTCATCTACAATATCTTCTCCATCACGGATGGTTCCAAAATGTATGGTATGGGAAGCTTGCTTGCTCAAATCCTTGCCTCTGAAGACCTTGTCCGTAATGGTGATGGCATCGGTTCCAGAAAGCCTAATAACCGCAATCGCTCCATTGGCACCGGGTGAGGTGGCAAGGGCTACAATGGTATCGGGTGATATTAATCCTGTTGACATTTCGCAAAGGTAGGAAATAGAGCCGATACTTACATTTCGGCGAAATATTAACTTCTTGTTTACAATTTTCTTATATTTAGGAAACATTACGCACTTATTTTAGCAGCTCAGCATTGGTGAAGAAAAAGATGGTTAAGAAAATTATTCCGCGAGACATTAGCTGGTTAAGCTTTAATGGTCGCGTATTACAGGAAGCAGCTGATGAGACGGTTCCGCTCTCTGAACGTATTAAATTCTTGGGTATCTTTTCGAACAACTTGGATGAGTTTTTTAGGGTGCGGGTGGCTGGCCTCAAGCGGGCGCTAATCCTCAATGACAAGGAGGCTAAGGACCTTTTCTTTGAGACGCCGCAGAGTATTCTGGATGAGCTCTACGAACTAATTATTGTGCAGCAAGCGCAATTTGATAAAATTTGGGAGCGCGTACAGCTGGAGATGGCTAAGCAGAAGGTTTTTATCAAAAGCTTTGCGGAGCTAAATGCGGATCAACAGTACTTTGTGAAGAACTACTATGAGGAGGAGGTGGAAGCCAATGTCATCCCCTTAATGTTGGATGATCTCCACCCTATCCCCTACCTGCGGGACAAAAGTCTCTACCTTGGCATCGCTATGCGAAAGACGGATTGGCAGTATGCGACCAAGTTTGCGTTGATAGAGGTGCCTACCCAAGAGAATGGTCGATTTATCTTGCTGCCTTCGCCTAAGGGTGAGAAGCATGTGATTCTCTTGGAGGACATTATTAAGTTTAACCTGCCTTATATTTTCTCTTTCTTTGGCTTTGATAGCTTTGAGGCGCATGCCTTTAAGATTACCAAGGATGCTGAATTTGATATTGACAATGATATTAATACCAGCTTGGTGGAGAAGATTACCAAAGGGATAAAGAATAGACGTAAGGGCAAGCCTACGCGCTTTGTCTTTGACAAGGAGATGGACCCAGCGCTTATTCAGTTTTTGATTAAGAAGCTGCACCTTTCCAAAAAGGACAGCATTATCCCTGGGCAGAAGATTCATAACTTTAAGCATTTTATGAACTTCCCTAAGGTCTTTAAGACGGAGGAGAAGCTGCCTGAACGCATGCCTTTTAATCATCAGGACTTTGATGGCAAGCAGCGGATCAGTGATGTCTTGGTAAAGAGGGATGTCCTGCTTTCCTTCCCCTATCATAGCTTCTCGCCGATGATTGACCTGCTTCGGGAGTCGGCGATGGATCCTGATGTTAAGTCTATTCATATTGCGATCTACCGCATGGCTCAAAACTCCAAAATCGCCAATGTGCTGATTAATGCAGCACGCAATGGGAAGGCTGTCACTGTGATGCTGGAATTGCGGGCACGCTTTGATGAGGAGCACAACTTGGACTGGAAGGAGCGCTTTGAGACCGAGGGCATCAAGGTATTGCTGGGCATTCCGGATAAGAAGGTACATGCAAAGCTCTGTATTATTAAGAAGCGGGTCAATAGCAAGACCTTGCAGTATGGCTTTGTGAGTACAGGTAATATTAACGAGAAAACGGCTAAGGTATATGGTGACTATTGCTTGATGACGAGCAATAGGACTATTATGGCGGATATCAATAAGATCTTTAATGCGCTTAAGAAGCCTAAGCATGCTATTGAAAATATCGATATGCCTTGTAAGAACCTTTTGGTTTGTCCGATCAATATGCGCAGCAGCATTATCGCTTATATTGACAAGGAGATTGAGGAGGTTGGTCTTGGTCGCAAGGGGCATATAATTATTAAGCTAAACTCCTTGAGTGATAAAATCCTGATTCGAAAGTTGTATGATGCGGCACTGGTAGGTGTGAAGATTGAGTTGATTGTGCGGAGTATCTACTGTGCGGTGCAGGATAAAAAGTTTAAGGAGCCGCTGAAAGCCATCAGCATTGTGGATGAATACTTGGAGCATGCGCGCGTGATGTATTTCTATGCTGCGGGCAAGGAGCTGGTCTATATCTCTTCGGCGGATTGGATGCCGCGGAATCTTGATCACCGGATTGAGGCGGCGGTGCGTATCGATAATAAAAAGATTAAGACGGAGCTAATCGACATGCTACAGATCCAACTGAAAGATAATGTTAAGGCTAGAATCTTAAACAATGAACAGGACAACAGCTATGTGTCCAACAGCAAGAAAAAGGTACGCTCACAGATCGAGCTGCATAATTACTTAATCCAAAAAGCTGAGCTGGCCAGTCAATAGGCGGTTGAAAAACTGTGACGGACTAATGACGCAACATTGTTGCAACTAAGGTTTTCAACATTTAGTTTTGTATGCCTAGGGGATCTATTGGCTCCTGCGCAGACGTAAACTAAATACTTAATACTATGTTGCAGAGTAAAACTTTTGAGGTTATTATAATCGGCGGCAGCTATGCTGGTCTTTCGGCTGCTTTATCGCTGGGTCGTTCCTTACGCAGGGTGCTTATTATCGATCATAAAAAGCCTTGTAATGCGCCTACTCCACATTCCCAAAATTTCTTAACACAGGATGGGCAGACGCCCGCGGCTATTGCGGCTTTGGCTTTGCAACAGGTCAAGGCCTACCCTTCTGTTGAATTTATTACGGCGGAAGCTGTTTATGCGGAGCAGCTTGGGGAGCTTATGGCGGTCAAGACCGCTGCTGGGGATACTTTTTATGCGAATAAACTAATCCTTGCTACGGGTATTCAGGATGTAATGCCGGATATTCCAGGCTTTGCGGCTGCATGGGGCAAAACGGTGATCCACTGCCCTTATTGTCATGGCTATGAGTTTAGGGGACAAAGCACGGGCATCTTAGCAAATGGGGACAAGGCTATTCACCTGGCTGGCTTGGTACACAACTTGAGTCAGGATCTACGCATCTTTACCAATGGCCCGCATAGCTTTTCGGAGGAACAACGCCTAACACTCGCTAATGCGGGTATCCCAATTATCGAGGAAAAACTTATAGGATTGGAGCATAGGGATGGCTTGCTGAGCGCGGTAGGCCTAGCGGATGGTCGTCATCTTAGCTTAACGGCCTTGTATGGCCCGATTCCTTTTGTGCAGCATAGTGCGATCCCTGAAATATTAGGCTGTGCGCTGACCGAGGCGGGGCATATCCTGGTTGATGGCACACAACTAACCTCTGTACCGCATGTCTATGCCTGTGGTGACAATACGGTGGCTATGCGGTCGGTCTCGCAGGCGGTAGCCACTGGGAGTGCGGCTGGTGCCATGGTCAATATGGCTTTAATACAGGCTTCTTTTGGTAAAAATTCCTGAGCTACTTAAGGGCTTAGCGAAAATTATTGTAACTTGTTCTAAAGAATTTTAAACTTAATAGTATGCAACCTTTTACAATTAGTGATACGATACAGATTCGGGTAGAAACGGTCTGGAATGTTTACACCTCAGCCGAGGATATTAAAGAGTGGAATCATGCTGCTGATGACTGGCGCTGTACCAAGGTAATTAATGACCTCCGAATTGGGGGTAAATTGACTTACCATATGTCCGCAATGGATGGTAGCGCAGCTTTTGACTTTGAGGCGGAATACACTTCGTTGGTGCCTTTTCGTCAGATTGCTTACCGCATCGCGGATGGTCGGAATGTGGTGATTGACTTTACGAGTCACTTGGACTCTACGGATGTGCGTATTACGGTTGATCCTGAATCTGTAAAGCCTGTGGCTGAGCAGCAGGCGGGCTGGCAGGCTATCTTAAGCAATTTCAAGACTTATATCGAGAAAATATATAGCATCTAAATCTAGCGTGAACATATGGCAACTGTAAAAACTAGTTTTACGCAGGAAGGGGTTGATGCGTACCTCTTAACGGTGGATGACCTACAAAAAAGGGCGGACAGCTACCGCTTAATTGAATTGATGCAGTCCGTTACGGGCGTGCAGGCCCAAATGTTTGGCAGCAGCATCGTCGGCTTTGGTCAATATCACTATGTGTATGCCTCTGGGCATTCCGGGGACGCGCCGATCCTGGGCTTTTCGCCGCGTAAAGCGGCAATCTCCTTGTATGTCTATACGGGCTTGCCTGCTCATGCAGCACTTCTGGAGGGGCTTGGGAAGTTTAAGATGGGCAAGGCTTGTATCTACATCAAGCGCTTGTCGGATATTGACGAGGCTGTGCTTATACAGCTGATGACGCATACCTTGCAGTTTATTTCTGCGGAGTACGATAGAATTCGTTAGTTTTTTAGCTTTAAGTGTAATAATTTATGTCGACTAACTTCAGCACTATTGATGAATATATTGCTTTATTTGATAAGGCGCAACAAGTGCTGCTCAATGACTTGCGGCTACTGATTCAGCAGACGGCTCCCGATGCTACCGAGACGATTAACTACAAGATGCCTACCTTCCGATTGAATGGCAATCTAATTCATTTTGCGCTGTTTAAAAATCACTTGGGCATCTATCCGGGTCCTGAAGCTATTCTTCATTTTGAGTCCGAGCTGGGCCCTTTCAAAACCAGTAAGGGTGCTATTCAGCTTCCATTGGACAGGCCTCTTCCCACTGCTTTACTTGAAAGGATTGTGCGCTTTAATAGGCTCCGCTTACAGGATAAGCTGGCGCCCGACTGGAAGAAGTACGATGCACAATGGGATGCGGCCAAGGAGCTGCTGTTGCAGCTATTGGAAGGCTTGCCCCTTGTCAAAACCTTTAAATGGGGGGGCGATGTGTATACCTATGCTGGACGGAATGTCTTGTCTTTTGCGGGCTTTAAGGAGCATTTCGCGCTTTGGTTTTACAATGGGGTATTCCTTGCGGATAAGGGAAAGTTCCTGGTTGCGGCTTCGGAGGGCAAGACTAAGGCGCTACGCCAATGGCGATTTAAGTCGCTGGAGGCTATGCAGCCGGAGCTGATTAAAAGTTATATTCAGGAGGCTATTCAAGTCGAGATTGAGGGCTTAAAACTTAGTCCAGAGAAGCCAAGTGCTCCTGTGCCTACGGGCTTGCTAAAGGCTGAAATGAACAATATCCCTGAACTCTCTGCTGCCTTCTTGCGCTTAAGCCCGGGTAAACAACGGGAATATATCGCTTATATCGCGGAAGCGAAACAGGAGAAGACTAAACGCTCACGTCTGGATAAAATCATCCCGCTCATCTTGCAAGGGAAATCATTGCACGATAAATACATGAAATAAAAAAGTTAATCCGTTAATTTTGGCAATCTTCTTATATTTGCCGCATTAAATAAGGGAATCCGTTATGTCTACAAAAGAACAGAAAATAGCAAATTTCGACCCATCTCAACCAGGATTGGCCGATGCAAGTATCTATGGCTTACCATTTACAGCTGAAGAGAGTGAGATCATTATTATACCCGTGCCTTGGGAGGTTACGGTGAGTTATGGTGCGGGGGCTGCGGATGGCCCTGAGGCTATTTTGGAGGCTTCTTTTCAGGTTGACCTCTTGCATCAGGATTATCCTGAATTATGGAAGCTGGGCATCTTTATGGATAAGGCGCCAGCATCATGGCGTACCAACAGTGACCATTACAAGCTATTGGCACAGCCTATTATTGAGGCTTTGGAGAATGGTGAAACGATTGCGGACAATCCTGCCCTGCAAGCGGACTTGGATAGCATCAATGCGGCTTCGGCTACGCTGAATGCGGAGCTTAAGGAGCGTGTACTCTACTGGTCGGCACAAGGCAAGAAGGTTATCCTTTTGGGGGGTGATCACTCCACGCCTTTGGGCTATTACCAAGCTTTAGCGGAGCAACATGCGGGCTTTGGTATCTTGCATTTTGATGCCCATATGGACTTGCGTATTGCTTATGAAGGCTTTACGTATTCGCATGCTTCGATTATGTACAATGCAATCCAGCTGCCACAGATTAGCAACTTGGTACAGGTGGGTATTCGAGATTTCTGTGAGCAAGAGGTGGAGGTTGTAAAGGCTTCGGACAAAGTCAAGGTCTATACGGATAGCGACTTAAAGAAGAATCAATTTGAAGGTAAGACTTGGCAGCAGCAGGTGGATGAAATTATTGCTCAGCTCCCGCAGAAGGTGGCGATCAGCTTTGATATTGATGCCCTGTACCGCTGGTACTGTCCCAACACGGGTACTCCGGTTCCAGGTGGACTATCCTATGAGCAGGTCGTATACTGCTTAAACCAGCTGGCTATTTCGGGTAAGGATATTATCGGGGTAGACTTGGTGGAGGTTGCCCCTGGGGAGCATGATGAATGGGATGGCAATGTGGGTGCACGCCTTCTCTTCCACTTATGTGGGGTGCTTGCTAAGAATAATAAGCTTCCGGTGGGAGCGCCTATTACTTTCTAAAGCTTCATGCTAAAGCATAAAAAAATCGGGTCTTTCTAGAAAGACCCGATTTTTTATGTCTGTGACTTATTTTAAGTTGTCACGGTATACTTTTGCTTTTTTAACTTCCGTCTGGATGTCTTTACGGGAAGCATCATAGCTTAATACTTTCTCGTAGTCTGCAACTGCCTTGTTGTAGGCATCTATCGCTTGTACTTTGTTGTAGCTTTTTGTACCAGCTGTTCCAACTAGGATTCCTAAGTCTCTGTAGGCTAAGGCTCTGTTTTGGTATAGCTTTGCATCATTTGGCGTAATGCCTACTGCTTTCGAATAGTCTTCGATTGCTGAGCTCAGCAATTGTGACTTTACTTGATCAGTTAAGCCTGCGCTTGTATTGACTGCTAGGTTGTTGTTTGCTTTTGCTTTGTAGTAATAAGCGGATGCATTTTTACCATCTAAGGCGATTACTTTCTTAAAAGTCTCGGCTGCTTTGGTAAAATCTCCGTTATGGAATTGTGAGTAGCCCAATAGATACTGTACATCTGGATCATTGGCTTCTGCTGGCAATGCTTTTTGTAGATGTGTTGCTGCTGTTTTAAAGTCCCCTTCTAAAAGTGCTTTCTGCCCTAAGCGTACATTCGGATTGTTATGTTGATCTTGTGCTTGAGCTGTTAATGCAAACAAAGCAAGCGCTGCTGAAGCTAATCCTAACTTCACCGCTTTCCACTGATTATTTAAAAATTGACGTTTCATACTGCGTGTTTTATCTATACTTTTTAATTGTTCTATTCTGAGTAGGTAAGTTGCTCTATAAAGCTCAGAAAAATAGCTTTATTTACAAAATGATTTTTAAACATTTATTTACTTAGCCTTGCATGCTGTCTTAAGGATTTCTATTTTGCGGCCTTGACAACATATACAAATACCTATACACATAAATTATACCACTTTTGAAAGTTGGCATCGCTCTTGCAATTATAGGGTAAATAATTCATTAAGATAAAATTTATCGAAAAATCTGACAACTTGTCGGGTTAACACATATAAGTATGAATAAAAACGACACATTTGATATCAACCAAGTACTTTCTGTCATAAACGAGGATACGGAGTTTTTTCCGTTACTAAGCTCGCAGGATGAAGAAGAAATGAGCAAGGCGGATATCCCTGAAATATTACCCATATTACCTTTACGAAATACCGTTCTTTTCCCTGGCGTTGTTATTCCGATTACCGTTGGCAGAGATAAATCCATAAAGCTTGTTAAAGAAGCTTACAAAGGCGACAAGACCATTGGGGTTGTGGCTCAGAAAGATATGAGTATTGAGGAGCCTACTTTGGAAGAGCTTAATACTATTGGTACTGTTGCAAATATTATTAAGGTGTTGCAGATGCCGGATGGAAATACAACGGTTATTATCCAAGGTAAACAACGCTTTAAGATCGCAGAGATGGTGTCTACAACGCCTTACTTAAAAGCTAAGGTGGAGCGTGTGGCGGAGGATAAGCCGAAGGTTTCAAGCAAGGAATTTAAGGCTCTTATCTCTTCTATACGGGAATTGGCCTTGCAGATTATCCACCTGTCACCAAACCTGCCAAGTGAGGCTGGACTTGCAATTAAAAATATTGAAAGCCCTACTTTTTTGGTCAACTTTATTTCTTCGAATCTGTCCTTAGAAACGGAACAGAAGCAGCAGCTCTTAGAAACTAAAGACTTTGTGAAGCGTGCTAAAATCTTGTTGGAGCACTTGACTACCGAAATACAGATGCTGGAACTGAAAAATCAGATTCAGAATAAGGTGCGTATTGACTTGGATAAGCAACAGCGTGACTATTTCTTAAATCAGCAGTTGAAAACCATCCAAGAAGAACTAGGCGGCAATACGCCTGACCTGGAGATTCAGGAGCTGGAGAAAAGGGCCAAAACCAAGAAATGGTCTAAGGACATTCAGAAGCATTTTGAAAAAGAACTGGAGAAATTGGCGCGCATTAACCCTGCGGCGGCTGACTATTCGGTACAGATAAACTACTTGGAGGTCTTATTAGACTTGCCATGGAATGAATATAGTAAGGATAAGTTTGACTTAAATAGAGCCGTTAAGATCTTGGATAAGGATCATTATGGCTTGGAGAAGGTGAAACAGCGTATTATTGAGTACTTAGCGGTGTTGAAGCTAAAGAATGATATGAAGGCGCCTATCTTATGTCTTGTAGGCCCTCCTGGGGTGGGTAAAACTTCTTTGGGTAAGTCTATTGCGCGAGCACTGGGTCGTAAGTATACGCGTATGGCGCTGGGTGGAGTGCGTGACGAGGCGGAAATCCGTGGTCACCGCAAGACCTATATCGGGGCTATGCCGGGACGTATTATCCAATCCTTGAAGAAGGCGGGCACGTCCAACCCAGTCTTTGTGCTGGATGAGATTGATAAGCTAGGTTCTGACTTTAAGGGAGATCCTTCTTCGGCTTTGTTGGAGGTCTTGGACCCTGAGCAAAACACGAGCTTTTACGATCATTATGTGGAGATGGAGTATGACTTGTCTAAGGTGATGTTTATTGCGACAGCAAACTCCTTGGGCAGCATTCAGCCTGCCCTACTTGACCGTATGGAGATTATTGAGGTCAATGGCTATACGATTGAGGAAAAGACCGAAATCGCCAAGAAGCACTTGCTCCCTAAGCAGTTGGAGCTGCATGGCTTAACCAAGAAGGATGTTGTCCTGAATAATAAAATTATTGAGAAAGTCATCGAAGAGTACACGCGTGAATCGGGTGTTCGGGGATTGGAGAAGACGATTGGTTCTATCGTCCGTGGTGTGGCTACGCGTATTGTGATGGAGAAAGAATACAATCCAAAGGTGGATGTTGCCATGACTGAAGAGATTCTTGGTGCGCCTATCTTTGACAAAGACTTATATGAGGACAATGAGATTGCGGGTGTGGTTACGGGATTGGCCTGGACCTCTGTGGGGGGTGATATCCTGTTTATTGAGTCTAGTATTAGTCCGGGCAAGGGTAAGCTCAACTTGACGGGTAACCTTGGGGATGTGATGAAGGAGTCGGCAGCTATTGCGATGGCTTACCTGCGTGCGCATGCCGAGGAGTTTGGAATTGACTTTAAGGTCTTTGACCAATGGGATGTAAATATTCACGTGCCAGCTGGGGCTACGCCTAAGGATGGTCCTTCGGCGGGTATCACGATGCTAACGGCCTTGACTTCGTTGTTTACGCAGCGTAAGGTGAAGGAGAAGTTGGCGATGACGGGAGAAATCACGCTGCGTGGTCGGGTGCTCCCTGTGGGCGGGATCAAGGAGAAGATCTTAGCGGCTAAACGGGCGAATATTAAGGAGATTATCCTGAGTAAAGCGAATGAGAAGGATATCCTAGAGATTAAGGATGATTATATTAAGGATCTTAAATTCCACTATGTGGTCAAGATGTCTGAGGTAATGAATCTTGCTTTGCTGGATAGTAAGGTGAAGAACGCCAAAGTGCTGGACCGCACGGTTTAGGCATTAAAATAATAAGGGGCTATCTCAGAAGAGATAGCCCCTTATTTATGTTTAAACTAACTTAGTACCTTACCTTTAAGGCGATTGGCTGCAACTCGGCATCTTCTATGCTGCTTGCAAAATAGCAATCGCCACCTTTGTCTAATACTTCATAGGCGATCAGACTGGTGATGTCATCGATCACGCCTTTGCCTTCGCCGGTCTCATGCAGGATTAAGCCGCGATCGCCATCTAGGGCGGCTGGCTGTAGGAAGTCTTCTAGGATTACGAGTAGCTCTCCCCGTCCGTCTAGGGCCGCTTGATAGATTTCTTGCAGGTCTGTAAGTACCTTGCCCTGCCCTACTGCTTCGCGTAAGTCACCTAAGACTTCTTCATCTTGGCTTTCTAATTCGCCTTTGATAAAGGACCATGCTTGCTCTACAATCTGATGCTCGGCTGTATTGTGGTAATCTACTGGCGAGTAGCCCCAATATAATGCTGGGGTATCGGCTACCTCTAAGAGCTTGTTGTAATTATCTTCTACACAGATCACGACTGTGGGCACGAGTTCTTCGCTTTCATTGTGTACTGCATTGAGCCCTTTGTCTATTCTATTTAAGAACTCTTTTAAGAGGTCGTCCAAGTGTGCTGAATCGCTGCCTTTGTCTGGAAAGGTATTGTAAAATCTATTTTCGCCAAAGGGGAAGCCATGATCTCTGATTTCTTCTTGAATCGTGCCATTTAGGGCTTCATACAGGCTTACGCCACTTTGCGAGAGCAGCATAATGCGATACTGTACTTTCTTGCTCAGCTGCTTTACCAATGGCCTTACGGCAAAGGAATGGGATACGTGTACGCCTTCTTGATTGGTGTCCCAGTCGGAGCGGAATATTTCATGGGTATCGTCCGAAAGGAATATATGTAGACTTTCTAGATTTTCGCGGACATCGATCTGATCGTGTAGTTTATCTAGTTGCTCTAGGATGTCTGCAACATCTCGCTTGTCATGCTTCTCTAGTATACGCTCTTTTGCTTCGCTTATAAAATTCTTTAACTTAATACTGTCTTTTTGATTATCTGGGTGGGTACGGTGTGTATTCAAAGATAGGGTCACACAAAGATCACCACTATCTTTTGCCAGTTTTTCTAAAAGTGCGGATGTTTTCATTTTCATTTATTTTTGAATTTACGTGTAGGATAAATAATTCCTTAATGCTTGCACAGATAGTGCTTCCTCTTGGAATGATAAGCATAAAGGCTTCTTTATTAACAACAAATGAAAGCCTAAATAGTTTTGATGATTATCAATAATTATCCCGTCCTGCCTATTCCGAACTTTAGGGTATTAGCGTCGGTAAAAACGCTTGTTGTCCTTATTTTTCTTACCTTTGTACACTTTAATAAAATGATTATGTCAAATCAGGTTCCAGAAGATGGCAGTGCTCTTCCTTTAATGGAGGAGTTCTACACAATACAAGGAGAAGGTTATCATACCGGAAAAGCAGCTTATTTCATTCGTCTAGGTGGTTGTGATGTGGGTTGTCACTGGTGTGATGTGAAGGAAAGCTGGGATGCGGATATGCATCCGCTGACGCCTGCTGACGAGATTATCGAAAATGCGAAGAAACATCCTGCTAAGACGGT
>JASLCA010000036.1 GCA_030146225.1 Sphingobacterium sp.
AGGGAACTATCCAGGTATTACGGTAGAGAAAAGAGAAGGCACGGTGAAAGCAAATGGCAAGACCTATACCATTATCGACTTACCCGGAACCTACACCCTATTTCCAACCTCTCTAGATGAAGACATTGTCTATCAAGTCCTCGGAAACAAAGAAAATAAATCCCATCCCGACCTCGTTATTGTAGTCGCGGAACCCAATAATATTAAACGCTCCATTATCCTTTATCAACAAGCACGTGAGCTGGGCGTACCAGCCTTGTTTGTAATAAATATGATCGATGAAGTTAAGGGCAAAGGCTTAGAGATTGATTATCAAAAGCTAGAGCGCTACCTCAATACCAAAGTCTTTACGACAGATGCCCGCAATGGCAAAGGCATCCAAGAGCTTATAAAAGCTTTTGACGAGCGTCCAAGCTACTATAGCAGCCAGTTTGAAGTCAACCCTACTTATGCAGCGGCATTAGAAGACAGCAAAAAACTATTCCCATTACAGACAGAATACCAGACCTGGCAGTACCTAGCCCAAGATAGCGTCAGCTTTCTGAGTCCTGAACAACGCCAACAGCTGGATGAGATACGTGCAAAACACAAGCTCAGCACAGGCGAACTGCAAAAGTCAGAGTCTATCTTTCGGAATACACAGCTGGATAGTGACATCGCGGATTTCATTATGCGCAAGGAGAACCTGCATGTGACCAAGGCCAACAAGATTGATAAAATTCTATTACACCCAGTATGGGGCTATGTAATTTTCTTTGCCATCTTGTTCCTGATCTTCCAACTGGTATTTATCCTAGCCACGCCAATTATGGATTGGATCGATGAATCCTTCTCCTCCCTAGTGGACTTGGCAGCTGCTAACCTTCCAGATGGCCCCATTTCAGACTTAATCACCCAAGGTATCTTATCAGGGATAGGGGGTATTATTATTTTTGTACCGCAAATTGCAATCCTATTCTTACTGGTATCCTTAATGGAGGAAACAGGCTATATGAGTCGTGTGGTCTTCCTAATGGACCGTTGGTTACGTCCATACGGACTTAATGGAAAATCAGTAATTCCACTCATGTCAGGAATTGGCTGTGCCGTACCTGCGATTATGGCTGCTCGGAATATAGAAAACAGTAAAGAACGCCTTATAACCATGCTGGTCACCCCATTTATGACCTGTGCGGCACGCTTACCCATCTATATTGTATTAATCGCCCTAGTAATCCCAGATGTAAAATTCCTAGGCTTTGGCGTACAAGGTCTAGTCCTAAACCTACTGTATATCCTAGGCTTAGTAGCAGCCTTGGTATCGGCATGGATCTTAAACAAGGTGATTAAAGCAAAGCATAAATCCTTCCTAATCTTTGAATTACCATCCTACAAAAGTCCAGACTGGAAAAACGTAGTAACCAATGTATGGGAAAAAACTTCTGGCTTCCTTTTCGGAGCAGGTAAAATTATTTTATCGATGGCTATTGTGCTATGGGTACTTGGAAGCTTTGGACCTACAGATAAATTCTCCGAAGCTGAACGCTATGTAAGCGAAGCCAACCCAAACCTAACCGAAACTGAATTGGCAGAAGAAACAGCCTCCTTTCGTTTAGAACACTCCTTCTTAGGCTATATTGGCATGGGAATTGAGCCTTTAGTAGAACCCTTGGGTTATGACTGGAAGATGGGTATAGGACTAGTATCCTCCTTTGCGGCCCGTGAAGTATTCGTAGCCACTATGGCCACAGTATATAGCTTAGGAGAAGACATTGATGTAGAAGACGAAGCCCAGCAGGCGACCATTCTTTCAAAGATGAAAACGGAAATCAATAGAAACACAGGGCTTCCAGCCTATAATATAGCCTCCGGGATATCACTCCTACTCTTCTATGCCTTTGCTATGCAGTGTATGAGTACTATAGCAATTATGAAGAAGGAGACTGGCTCTTGGAAGTGGACTTTAATACAGACTGGGATGATGACAGGTGTAGCTTATCTAGTTGCCTTTATCGCCTACCAACTTTTAAAATAAAAGCTTATGGACAACTTAATTATACAGTACATTGTGATCGCACTAGTTTTCCTGGTCGCGGTATACTTTCTAGTCAAGCGCTTTATGCCCTCCAAAGGAAATGGCGGCTGTGGCAAAGGCTGTGGCTGTGCAGTTGTTGAAAAGCCAAAGAAATAAAAAAAAGCTGGTCGATAATTATCGACCAGCTTTTTTTTGCTTACGCTAGCGCTTGCTAATCCTCATCAGCCTCAATCTCCTCGAAGCGAAGCAGATCCGCAGTAGCCCCAATACTATCCCCCAAACGCTCCTTAATAGCAGCTCTATAAGAATAGAGGTCTGAATAGTGCGGATTAAAGGTTATCGCTTTATCGTAATCTGCTAGCGCTCCTGCCCAATTCTCCATCTTTTCAAATAAGTCAGCGCGCAAGGCATAAACATAAAAATCCTCAGGGAGCAAATCCACCAAGCTGTTAAAGTCTGTAATGGCCTGCTCAAAAAGTCCCTGCTCAATTAAATAGCTTCCCCTTTCCTCATAGCCTAAACTATTCGTTGGGTCGAGACCTATCGCAAAATCAAAATCAGCCAGCGCCCCTTCCTTTTCGCGGATAGCTACCTGAAGCTTTGCACGAGAGAGGTAGGCCTGATAGTGCTTGGGGTCCATGGCCAAAGCCGCATTGAAATCAGCTAACGCTAAGTCATACCGTACTAAACGCAGCAATAAACTACCGCTATAGACCAACAGCTCCACCTCATCCGGAGAGGCCTGTATAGCCTCCCTGTAAATGCTTAAAGCAGTTTCATAGTCAAACTGCTGCACGGCCTCTAAGGCTGCATTAGACGCGTCCTTTAACTGCTTAAAGTGCTGCGTAGAGCCAGTTGCCAAAGGCTTATTCTCCATCCATTCAATAAAGGTATGGTAATTAAAATCCAAGCCCTTGGCTGCCTGATAATCATAAAAAGCCCCTTCCTCATCCCCCAATTCCTCATTTACAAGTGAGCGACAAGCATAGAAGAAAGCCTGATTGGGAAACGCAGCAATCCCCGCACTATACTGCTCAAGCGCCTTGTCTAGCTGCCCATCTTGATAGCATTCTAGCGCTTTAAAAGCCCGCTGCAATGCTGCTGAGCCTTTATCAAGCTGGCTAGGCATTTCAGCTGCTAAGCTCGGAAAGAGCTGTGCACTTGCCAGTTCAAAAAATATATTGTCTGCTAGGACCATGTCTTATCTAAATCTATGTGTGACTATTTAAAAATAGCGCTTAACAATACGCAGCTTGTGCGTATACTTATTCCATTCTTTATTAAAAATACCTTCAGAATCCATCTTATCAATACGCACTCGGGCTGAGGCATGCAAGATTGTCTCGGCATCCAGCATAATCCCCACATGCGTAATACGCCCTTCAGCATTATCAAAAAAGGCCAAATCTCCAGCCTTTATTTCAGGGAGAAAGTTGACCACTTCCCCTTCCTCTGCCTGTTGATAGGCATCCCTAGGAAGCGCCAATCCAAAATGACGGAAGATTGCCAAGCTCAAGCCCGAACAATCAATCCCATAGCGGGATCGTCCTCCCCATAGGTAGGGACTATCCTTATAATAAGCCACAAGCCGTGGAAACTCCGACTCAAAATCCTTTAAAGAAGGCTTACGAAGCTTGCCTTCAATCTCAAACCATTCCTCGGTCTGGCTGCTGTAATCATTGATAACAACCTGCGTACTGGGCAGCAAGTCTAGCTCTCGCAGCGAACTACGTGCAATGGCTCCACTTAAGTCTACCACTAAAGACTGCTGTAAAATATCCGTTCCACCAGGCAGCGCTTCTAAAACGACAAATTGTCCCTTCTGCAACCAACCCTCATACAAAGGGTTTTCCAGCCGAATAAAAACCCACTCTTCGCTTTCCTCCAAGATCGCAAATTGCTCCCCAAATAAAACTTGGCTAACCATCTCACTGCGATGGGAAGCCTCGGCACGCAAAGGTGCAATAGATAGATTACAACGTCCAGTTAATATATTCATATGTATTTTATAAAACAATAAACATTCATCTGTTGTTTTGAATATACGAAGATAACTTTTTAAGCAAATCTAACCATGGAGAATCATAGATTTAATCGCATCCTTTTGGCCGTAGACAATGGCCCATGCACTGAAAAAGCGATTAAATATGCAAAGGACCTTGTCCACATGTTTAATTCCACCCTCGCATTGATAACCGTACTCCCCGCCTCCGCCGGATCCAGCATGACTGTAGATCCTGTCTTAGGACAACAGCCTATCCTAATTCCGGAGATTATGGATATACAATTGGACGAGAGTCAGTCTTACTTAGCAGAATTAGCCAAGGAGTTCCCTATGGCCAAAGAAGTATTTATATTTAACAAGGTGGGTTCGGTCCGGGATGAGATAATAGAAACGGCAGCCACCTGGACTGCCGATTTAATCATTATGGGCTCAAATGGCCGCACCGGCTTTGAGCACTTTATAGTTGGCAGTGTGTCAGAATCAGTATTACGTAGAGCAGTTTGTCCCGTACTTATTGTTCCTAGCAAATGCAACTAATAATATTAAGCCTTCTTACGGAGACAAGCAATAAACATGCTATCCGCCTGCTTTTCATAGCCTAGAATAAGCTTACTTTCTTCAAGGATTAAGCCACATTCATTGACCAAGTAGTCAACAGCCTCTTCATTCTCTTTCTTAAAGATCGAACAGGTAATGTAAAGCAAGTACCCGCCTGGTTTTAAGAAAGGGATAACATTTTTGGAGATCTCCTTTTGTAAACGCGCAAACTCTTCAATCTTGTCCATAGAGAACTGTTGAATCATCTCAGGCGTACGGCCCCAAGTTCCAGAACCCGAACAAGGTACATCCATCAGGATCCCATCAAACAACTCCGCATCCAATTTCTCCGTTATATCTCCAGTTAAGTCAATAATCTTCTTGCGAAATGGAACTTTAATGCCTGCATTTTCAAAGCGTTCATCCAAGTTGCGCAAGATACTCAGACGAATATCCGAAACAAGTAGATTCAACCTTGGGAAGCTATCCAATAGCATTAAAGATTTACCACCAGAGGCAGCACAAGCATCCCAAATACTGTCATTAGCTTGAATAGGCATATACTTCAAGGTCTCTTGCGAAGATAAATCCTGCACCTCATACTTGCCCTCCAAGGCTTTTAAGTCTTGCAAACGGCTACCATTGGCTAGGCGAAAGCTATTTGCAGCTTCTTGAACATAGTCAATCTGATTGCTCTTTAAGGCATCCACTACCCTGTCCAGCGCTTTGGCTTGCACCCGAATAAATAAATCAGGTTGAACCAACTGGCTCCTTCTAAATGCATCCCTATTGATTCCAGCCGAAAAACCTTCCTCAAAAGGAAACAGGTCAGCAGCAATCTCCATGCCTTGGCTTTCCAAGAAAGCCAGCTTCTCAGCAACAGGCTTTTCAATATGAGCCAACCAGTCCGGCTCTGCCAAAGCGACAACATCGCTATGCTGCTCACAGAGGAACTCCGCAACCGTTAAGCGATCCACAGGCAAGCGCGTAGTAAGCGCATCCCCTAAGCGGAAAAAATTATAGCAATAACGAGAAGTCATCCGTCTATCGGATGACCCCATCTGTTTATTCTCTTTAAAAAAGCGTGTTAAAAAGCGCGCTAAAGGCTCGTCTTCACTATAGCCCGTTAAGGCCTTTTCAAAGCTTCTAATATGTTGCGCTACGCGACTTGGGTTGATTGTAGACATTAATTTAATTGAAAAGATGATCCTTTATACACTTTAAAAGACACTTCCTGATTGGTATACCCAGCAGTAGGACTTTTCTCAAAGCGATAAGCGCTATAAAGGCCATCAAATGTTTCTTTGGTAAGATGGTTTGGATACTCCATACCATATTTTGACAACAAACCTCCGAAGTAACGTGCAACATCATAACCTTTGTACGAATGATCCGAAGGAACTACGCCGTATGCCGCCGTATAGTCATCTTTAAACTTCTTAACAGCTGTAGTCCATGATTTAAGATGACTTTCTGTAGAGATAACAGGATTATAATTTTCAAAATTAGGGTATCCACTAAAGTCAATACGGTCCCAAAGTGGGTGCCCATAAAGTCTAAAGGTATAATAACCTTCTTTTACCTTCTTGTCTAGGTTATTCAAAAATGAGCGCAACTCCTGCTTGTCCGTTGTGCCCACAGCAATTAAGTTGGAACCAACACTGGTCATCGCTTCATTAAGCTGCGTAATGCTGGAAACAGATTGAACCTGCACCTTCGCATTTACCCTGCGCAGTTCGGTTACAAAGCCAGCTAAAAACTGTCTTCCATCAGCATCCCCGGTATTATAAACCAAGACCACATCCCCAGAACCATAATCACGCGCAATCTTAGTCGCTAAGGCACGGCTGTGAATATTAATAGAAGGCGTTAAGGAAACCAAGTTAGGCAAGTCATATTCACTTGCTTTAGAAGCCGCCAAAGGGTTTATCTGCAAGACACTCTTATCCAATAGATTAGCACCAAAGGCTTTTATTTCTTTTGGATAGACAGGGCCTACGACAAGCGCTGCCGCTGAGAGGTCAGGAGCCTTTGCAATTAAGGCATTCTGGGACTCATCATCGCGCGAATCGATTACATCCAAGACAAAGGACTTGCCTTGCTTAGCGACCTCATCCAAGCCCATCTGAAAGCCTTGATAAAAATCAAGCGCCATTGCAGAACGGGTAATATCAGCTTTGGAAAGTAAATCCGGATTTAGTTTATCCAATTGAAAAGGTAGCAACAAGGCGATCCCATTCTGCTTAGCACGCTTTTCAGCGATAGCATGAGCAGCCTTCTCCTCCTTGCTGGCATGCTCAGAAATAATAGATGATGGCTTCTTATCATCATGCTTTCCGCTTTGACCATGGGCTTGTCCTTCCACATGCCTAGGGGATTTCAGGACCCCCGTAGTTTTAGGAGAACATGCTCCTAAAGCTAGGAGCATGCTTACCGCAATTACTAATTTATTCCCACTCAATCGTCGCTGGTGGTTTAGAACTGATATCATAGACAACTCGATTGATTCCTTTAACATGATTGATGATCTCATTTGATATTTTAGCTAACAAATCATAGGGTAAGTGGATCCAGTCTGCTGTCATTCCGTCTAATGAGCCAACCGCACGCAAAGCAACAACATGCTCATAGGTACGCTCATCCCCCATTACACCGACTGACTGCACTGGTAAAAAGATAGTTCCAGCTTGCCATACTTTATCATACCAGCCGCTCTCTTTCAGATTGCGCATGTATATGTCATCAGCCTCTTGCAAAATCCGTACCTTTTCCTCTGTAATATCTCCTAAAATACGAATTCCTAAGCCAGGACCTGGAAAAGGATGTCTTCCAAGGATATTTTGGTCAATATTTAAAGTTTTTCCAACACGTCTTACCTCATCCTTAAACAAAGTTTTCAACGGCTCAACAACCTTTAATTTCATAAAATCAGGCAGGCCGCCTACATTATGATGCGACTTGATCGTTGCTGAAGGGCCCTTTACCGAGATAGACTCAATAATATCCGGATAGATCGTACCCTGACCCAACCATTTCACCTCAACCCCAGCAGGCAATTCAGCTTGTACACTTTTTGCTGCCTCATCAAATACATCGATAAATGCACCACCTATAATCTTACGTTTCTTCTCTGGCTCAGAAGCGCCAGCTAATTTACCATAGAAAAGGTCCTTTGCATTAATCCCTTTAATATTTAAGCCCATATGCTTGTAGGAGTCGAGCACCTGCTCATACTCATTCTTACGCAATAAGCCATGATCTACAAATATACAGTGTAAATTCTCGCCAATAGCATGGTGCAACAACACCGCCGCTACTGTGGAATCCACACCCCCAGACAAAGCCATAATAACATGATCATTGCCTACCTGCTCTTTTAGCTCCGCAATAGTTGTCTCAACAAAAGCATCTGGAGTCCAATCTTGCGAACAACCACAGATGTCAACCACAAAGTTTTTCAACAAAACCTGTCCATCAGTGCTGTGCGTAACCTCTGGGTGAAACTGAATCCCGTAGGTCTGCGTACCTGCTATCTGATAAGCAGCTACACGCACCTTGTCTGTACTAGCAAGGATTGTAAAGTTAGCTGGGATCTCCTTAATGGTATCTCCATGCGACATCCATACCTGGGACTGCACAGGAACGCCTTTTAAAAGACTATTCTCCGCATCTACAAACTGTAGATTTGCTCTCCCATACTCTCTAATCTCTGAAGCTAATACCTCACCCCCTAATTGCTGCGCTAAATACTGTGCTCCATAACAAACGCCTAAAAGCGGAAAACGATCCTGAATGGATTTAAAATCCACTTGAGGCGCATCTTCTTGTCTCACAGAGTATGGGCTACCCGAAAAGATAACACCTTTAACACTGTCATCAAATGCTGGCAGGTTGTTGAATGGATGAATTTCACAATAAACATTAAGCTCACGAACGCGACGCGCGATTAGTTGCGTGTACTGCGAACCAAAATCAAGGATGATAATTTTTTCAGACATGCCGCAAAGTTACATATTCGATATTGAATTTATGAGTAGATGAATACAAAACTTTGTATTTTATTAGCAGAAAACCTATTTTTTTACTAGAGGAGAGGATTGAAAATCAGAATCAATAGTGAATTCTAGCAGCGCACTCAGCTGTCAAGCCCTTGAAGCATCCTAAAAAACAGGTGAAATAATGGATCAGCCATCGAATTTCAACTACAAAACAGCAATTAATAGCCCATTTTCATTTAATTATAAACAAATTCCCTGTGCTATTGGTTATATTACTTAAAACAGATTATTATGGATATTAAAAATGTAACCGTTGCCGGAAGTGGGGTATTAGGCTATCAAATTGCTTTCCAAACGGCCTATATGGGATTTAATGTGACCGTATATGACATCAACGATGAGGTACTCGAAAATGCAAAAGCAAAATTTGCCATTCTGAGTGCGCGCTATAAAGAAGATTTACAAGCCACACAAGCACAGTTGGACAAGGCTTCCGAGCGTCTAGCATATACGTCCGACCTAGCCAAGGCAGTTGAAGATGCAGACCTACTTATTGAAGCCGTTCCAGAGAACCCAAAGATTAAAATCGATTTTTATCAAAAACTAGCAAAGGTAGCACCCGAGAAAACCATCTTTGCCACCAATACCTCCACCCTCCTTCCGAGTCAGTTTGCGCATGAAACAGGACGTCCAAACAAATTTATCGCCCT
>JASLCA010000039.1 GCA_030146225.1 Sphingobacterium sp.
TATTTGCTGATCGCTATGGCGATGATGGCTTTAAACGTCTTTTGAAAGATGGCTTTTCCTGTGAAAATACCATTATTAATTATATCCCTACCTATACAGCAATTGGGCATAGCTCAGTCTATACAGGTTCGGTACCCTCTATACATGGGATTGCTGGTAATGACTGGATTATTCAGGCTACAGGCCAATCCATGTACTGCACCCAAGATGACAATGTAGAGGGAGTAGGCACAGTAGAAAGAGAGGGCAAACAATCTCCAAGGAATTTGCTCGCTTCAACGATTACGGATCAACTAAAGCTAGCGACCAATTTCAAATCTAAGGTAATAGGAATCGCAATTAAAGATCGAGGCGGCATCTTGCCGGCTGGTCATTTCGCAGATGCGGCCTATTGGTTTGAAGGGAAGTCGGGAGATTGGATATCCAGTACCTTCTATATGCAAGAGCTTCCCAACTGGGTAAATGGCTTTAACAAGAAGAAGCTAGCGGATAAGTACCTAAAACAAGATTGGAACACCCTCTACCCAATTGAAACCTATACCAAAAGCATTGCCGATAACAATCCCTACGAAGGCAAATGGCCAGGAGAAAGCAGCCCCACATTCCCTAGAAAAACATCCCTATTAATGAAGGATGCTGGCTATGAGTTAATCAAAACAACTCCGCAGGGCAATACCTTGACACTGGACTTTGCTAAGACAGCTATAGAAAATGAAAAGCTAGGAAAAAACCCAAGCAATAACACAGACTTTCTCTGCGTAAGCTTGTCTTCAACAGACTACGTAGGCCATCGCTATTCCCTGTCAGCAGTGGAAATAGAAGATACCTATTTACGCCTAGACCGAGACATTGCTAACTTTTTAAAGTACTTGGACGAGCAGGTGGGTGAGGGCAATTACACCTTCTTCTTAACAGCTGATCATGCGGCCTCTTATAATCCCATGTATTATACAGATCAGAAAGGGAATGCAGGCTATTTATTTACCCGTCAGATACAGCGGGACTTGAATAGTGACCTCTTGGAAAACTTTGGTTCCGATAAGATTGTGCGGAGCTTAATGAACTATCAGGTTCACCTAAACTATGACATTATTGACTCCCTTAACCTAGACTTAGACAAGGTTAAAAAGCGCATTATCAACCGCCTGAACAAGGAAGATGGGATTGCCTATGTGGTGGATATGGAGGGCAATCAAAACATGTTTATTCCAGCTCCTTTGCGCGAAAAGATAATTAACGGCTACAACCGAAAGCATAGTGGTGCGATACAGATTATTGCAGAGCCACAATGGTATTCAGGAACACCTCGCGGCACAGGCACCACCCACGGCGTATGGTCAGCCTATGACTCCCATATTCCACTCCTCTTTATGGGCTGGGGGATTAAGCCTGGCGTCAGCAATAGAGAAGTACATATCGTGGATATTGCGCCAACGATCGCTTCCCTGCTACACGTTATGGAGCCAAATGGGTCTATAGGTAAACCGATTGTAGAGGTGCTTGGACAGTAGTTTAAATAGCAAAGGAAATTCAGTATCTTTGCGCTGTAAACACCCATTAACAGGTATAATATGCTTTCTAAGAAAACAAAATATGCGATTAAGGCTCTTATGGTCTTGGGTCGTAATTATGGAAAAGAGCCGATGCAGATCGTCAAGATTGCAGATGAGGAACGTATTCCGAAAAAATTCTTAGAACAAATACTTTTAGAGATGCGTAATGCAGGCATTTTATACTCTAAAAAGGGTGCAGGAGGAGGCTATAGTCTAAACAAAGCGCCGGAGGATGTTTATCTTTCACAGGTGATGCGATTAATTGATGGTCCAATCGCCTTATTACCCTGTGTAAGCTTAAATTTCTACCGCTCTTGTGAGGAATGTACCGAAGAGCATGCCTGCGGCATAAGGGACACCTTTATAGAAGTCCGCAATGCGATGCTACAGATTCTAAATGATACCAGCATTGCTAATTTAATAAACAAAGAGAAGGAATTATCCCTGGATTAATTCCAGATGCTATACAATAGCCGCTTATTCTAATAAGCGGCTATTTTTTTATAATACATCCATCAGACGTTCAAAGGCCATCCCTCTAGAGGCCTTCAACAGAATGGTACTATCCTTAATAGGTCTTTTCAGAAGTGCTGCCTTCGCATCTTCAGTGGTCGCATAAAACTCTGCACGATCATCCCGCTGCGCATAAAAGGCATGCCCCACAAAGATACAGCGCTGTGCCCCTAAGGCAGTAGCCTTGGCAATAACTTGTTGATGCTCAAAAAAAGACTCTTCGCCCATTTCAAACATATCCCCAAGGATTAAGACCTTATGCTTTGCCGTAATAACCGCTAGATTATCTAGGGCCGCTGCCATGCTGCTTGCATTGGCATTGTAATAATCTGCAAGTATAATATTATGAGCCGTTTTACTTATCTGAGAGCGATTGTTAGTCGGGATATAGCCCGCAATCCCCTTATTGATGGCCGCCTTTGGCAGGTCAAAGTATAGGCCTACCGCTACAGCAGCTAGGATATTTTCTGTATTATACGAGCCTACAAGATGGGTAGCTACAGTGGATAGCTCCTGGGGAGCATCCTGGGTATGCCAAGCAATGGTCAGCAGTGGGTTTGCTTCAATCAGCTTCCCTTGCACATCGTTAATGGAAGAAAAGCCATAGCGTTGCAGCCTTTCCACGCCTCTTTCGGCCTCCATCGCTACCAAATCAGCATTGTCCCCTTGCAAGAACAGGACGCCCTGATGAGCTTTAAGGTAATCATATAGCTCAGCCTTGGTCTTCTTAACCCCTTCAAAAGAGCCAAAGCCCTCCAAATGGGCTTTGCCCACATTGGTAATAAGACCATGTGTGGGCGCTGCAATAGCACAGAGGAAAGCTATCTCTTCAGGATGATTAGCCCCCATCTCAATAATAGCCATCTCCACCGTTTCGTCAATGGCCAATAAGGTGAGTGGGACCCCAATATGATTATTTAGATTTCCCTTAGTCGCATAGGTGTTATATTGCTCAGAGAGTACTGCATTCAACAATTCCTTGGTTGTAGTCTTGCCATTGGTGCCTGTAATCCCAATAAAAGGGATGCTCAACTGCTTCCGATGATAATGGGCTAATTCTTGCAGGGTCTCCAAAACATCAGCCACCCTAATAAAGCGCTCATCATGCAATTCTTGCGCTTCATCTAAAACTACATAGCTAGCTCCAGCACTTAATGCCTGATGGGCAAAGCTATTGGCATTAAACTTCTCGCCCTTTAATGCAAAGAAGATAGACCCAGGTAGGATATTTCGGGTGTCTGTCGACACTTGGGGATATTGCTGATATAGCGCGTAAAGCTCCTGAATATTCATGCTGTATATTTTAAACAAAGTTAAGCATCGCGATGCTAAATAGCTATAAGAATTCTATACAGCAGCAACAATAAATACGTGCTAATCCTCTTTACTGAAGTTTAAAAGCCTGTACACTGTTGTTATTAAAGGTAGGCACATACAAGGTATTGGACTTGGGGTCAAAGCCTATATCAGCGGTATTCTGCTTCCCCCTTACATCCAATAGTAAATCCTTACGCCCGTCTGCATAGACATAATAAATTAATCCGCCCCAGCAACTGACCAGAAAATCTCCTTCACCTACAGGCTCCAATCCGTCCGCAGGAAGCTCAAAGCCCTTTGCCAACACTTTAGTCTGCTTAGCGGCATTAATCTGCCACAGCTCCTTGTCTACAAGGGCATACAGACTACCCTTATGAAATTTCAAGCCATTTACATTGCTGGTATTGTCCAAGAATAAAGCCGCTTTATTATTTCTGAGCTCAAAAATCTTATTTGCCCGGGTGTCTGACACATAGATTACGCCATTATCATCCCCCGTAACATCATTTAACATTATGGAGCCTGGCACTTCTATACGTCGAATCTCATTGCCGGTAATAACATCTACCACCAGCACGGCGGTTAAGTCGGCGACATACAACAAGTCCTCATAAAGATGTAAGCCCTTGGGGGCATCCATCCCCGTTACCCAGTTCAGATCCTTAACCTGACCATCCAGCCCTAGCTTAGCAACTCCGCCCTTACCGTCCTTATCCATAGAACCACCATCGATAAGCGATACATATAGAACCTGATCCCGGGCTACAAAAAGGGCCGACTCCGGAGTAGGAAGACCTTTGGTTTCCCATAAGGCCACAATTTTCTTTTGCGCAAAAGTTATATTCACAGACAATAATATGGCGGCTCCTAGAAATATGTTTTTCATCATTAGTGTGTTTAGTCTCTTTATTATTAAATATACGCATTGTTTTCACAAATAAAAACTCAAGGGCCTGTAGCCCAGCCCTGCCGGAGCTCGACAACGATTGCGTATTTTTTTGTTGCCCAATAGGCTGTTTAATTGGCTTCGGCAGGAAGAACAAGCCTAAGCCTTCATAAATTACGGCTATATTTGTGGCATAAACAGGCATAACAGCATTATAATCCTAGCGCTATGAAAACATTTTTGGATGAACATTTCCTATTGCAGAGTCAGCTTGCTGCGGAATTATTTCATAACTATGCAAAGGACCTTCCTATTATTGACTACCATAATCATCTTGATCCAGCTCATGTAGCAAACAACACTAATTTTGATAACTTGACCCAAGCCTGGCTGTATGGGGATCACTATAAGTGGCGGGCTATGCGTAGCAATGGCATAGCTGAGGAGTTTATTACGGGCGGTGCAAATGATACGCAAAAGTTTAATAAATGGGCCGAAACAGTGCCATATACCCTTCGCAACCCGCTCTACCATTGGACCCACTTAGAATTACAGCGCTACTTTGATATTAATACCCTGCTCTGCCCAGCCTCGGCTTCGGAGATTTATACGGCTTGCTCTGGCATGTTAAGAACTTCGGATTTTGGCGTAAAATCACTCCTGCAAAAGCAGGCGGTGGAGGTTATCTGCACCACGGACGATCCCTTAGACAATCTGGCTGCGCACCAACAACTTGCCCTGGAGAATAATGCCTTTCATATGTACCCAAGTTTTCGTGCGGACAAAGCACTCGCTACCGAAGATCTGACGGCTCTAAATGCCTATATCGATGCCTTAGGCCTTGTTAGCCAACTGTCCATCCGAAGCTTTGAGGATTATCTCGGGGCCCTAAAGGGGAGGCATGACTACTTCGCACAGCATGGCTGTAGGCTGGCTGATCATGGCTTGGAACAGCTCTACGCCACAGACTATACGGATTCGGAGCTGGCAGCTATATTTCTTAAAATAAGGCAGAACAACGCCTTGACAACCTTAGAAACGCATAAATTTAAGTCTGCAATGCTCCTCAACCTTGCTCAGTGGAATTATGAGAAGGGTTGGACTCAGCAATACCATCTGGGCGCCATGCGCAACAACAACAGCCGCAGACTTAAGGAATTAGGGGTTGACAATGGCTGGGATTCTATTGGAGACTTTCAGCAGGGACAAGCCTTGTCCAAATTTTTAAACCAGCTCGACAGGCATAATCAATTGAGCAAAACCATAATTTACAACCTTAACCCAGCCGACAATGCGCTATTTGCCAGCATGGTTGGCAATTTTAATGATGGCTCTAGGGCAGGAAAGGTACAGTACGGTGCTGCATGGTGGTTTTTAGATCAAAAAGAGGGGATAGCCCAGCAAATCAACTGCCTCTCTAGCATGGGCTTATTAAGCCGCTTTGTGGGCATGCTTACCGACTCCAGAAGCTTTTTATCCTTCCCGCGTCATGAATATTTCAGACGCATCCTATGCAATATCTTCGCAGAGGATATCCGCCAGGGTGAATTGCTCCATGATATCCCTTGGATTGGCAAGGTTATTCAAGATATATGCTACTACAATGCAAAGGAATACTTTGGCTTTGAAACCAAGTAGCCCCAGCTATCGTCTCCTGATTCCTGCTTGGGGATTCAACATTAAAAAAGCCGCAGATATAAAATCTACGGCTTCAAACTTAAACTAAACATTGAAACAAAAACTTTCTATTGTGCACGCGACTTCTCATCTGAGTCCGTACTTTTTCTTCTAACTTGCTGTTTTAAATTGCCAAACTTATAGGTGTATGTCAAGCGGATTGACTGACTATCATGGTATTGGTAAATCGAGGAATTAAAGTTTGCATAATCCGTTGAAAGATTATTCTTCTGCGTCCTAAAGATATCCGTTCCAGCAAGCTTTAAGGCACTACGCTGATCTTTAAAGTTGTAGTTCACACCGACATCAGTACCCCAACGGGTATGGATTTTATAGACGTTGTACATAAATGGACTATTGTAGTTAACTGACAATTCGGAAGAAAAAGCTTTAGAAAATCTAAAGTTATGTGTGCTTCGTCCTTGAAAGAAAAATGAACCTACATCCAATTGTGAGCCTGACATAGGACCTTTGAAGTGCATATAAATCCCAGTCAGGTTATTATTCATTGACCATACTTTGCCAATGCGGAAGGGAGCATTTAAATTTATATAACTTGTTAATGTTTTACCTAGGTTTTCGCGCACGACCCAAGCCTTGCCTGTCGCTTCATCTTGACCTAGACTTTCCACCATTGCATCATTGGTAATATCCGTACCCAAGCTAATGTTAAACATCTTTTGCAGGGTATAGTTTAAGGTGATCCCATCTGTATACTGCGCATTCAGGTATGGATTACCTCGCTGAGAAGTAAACTTGTCAATAAAGTATTCGAAAGGATTTAAATGGCTATAATTCGGTCTAGATACTTTACGAGCATAGTTTAATGACAAGATATTATTCTCATTGAAAGTATAGCCTAAAGATGCTGAAGGGAAGAGGTTAAAGTAATCCCGTTTCACCTGATTATTCAGTGTTAGCGAATTTCCATCAGAGATGGTATACTCTCCACGTACGCCCAGCTTCATACTCATCTTACCAAAGCTGGTACTATAATCCGCATACCCAGCTGAAATTTGCTCCTTATATACGAAATGATTAGATCTTCCTTCATAGGCTTGCCATTGGTCATTAACAAGGTGATCAAAGAGAAGATTATTGTCCGAACGGACTTGACTATACTTCGCGCCCAACTCTAGCTTTCCCTTGCCGAGCATCCTTTCATAATCCAATTTAGCCACATAGATATCAATCTTCACGGGCATCAGGGTTCTTTCAATCTCAGCCGGATAGATCAAGTTGCCAGTAGGAAACATTGTTTTATAATTATAATCAATATTTGCATTGTTACGTATAGAAGACCAGTCTAAATCCAAGACCAGCTTGCTGCCTACACTGTCCATCTTAAACTCATTGTTAAAGTTTAGGGAGTATCTATTAAATGGCTTGTTTGAGCTGGAGTAGGTATTTAAGATTGAATCCGTCACAGCCTGTTGCGGACCAATATGAGTTACACTATTATTCAGTTCGCGCTCTCGGCTATTATCTCCAGAAAACTGCAACAGCATGGTATTACGCGCTGAGGTTTTCTGCTCTATCCCAAACTTGTAATTCTGAGCTTTGGTATTGTCATACAATTCTCCAACCTGATCAAAGACGCGATCTCCCTCCTTACTATAGATATTCCGAAGGACCGAAAGATCCGAAACACGCTTATTCTGACTAAAGGAATAGTTGGCAAACAGGGTGGTATTATCTTTCTTATAATTTAGATTTAGCGCGCTATTGCCTCGTGTCTTCTTGCCTTGTGCTGCACTAGCTAGGAAAGATCCATTAAAGCCTTCCATGCGGTTCTTCTTCAATACGATATTGATGCTACCCACCGCTCCTTCTGCGTCATCCTTGGCACTGCGGGTCGTACTTACCTCAACACTTTTAATCTGTCCGCCATCCATTGATTTCAAGAAAGAAGCCAGCTGATCGCCACTCATATAGGTTTGACGACCATCAATCGTAACCTTTACTCCCTGTTGCCCCATCAATTGTAAGTTGTTGTCTTTATCCACACTTACGCCAGGCGCACGCTGAACGATATCTAAGGCCGTATTTCCAGCTGCTAAGGTTGAATTCTCAACATTCAAAATAAGCTTTCCGTCTTTTTGCTG
>JASLCA010000064.1 GCA_030146225.1 Sphingobacterium sp.
GCAACTGTACCATATGTAATACTCTGCATATAAAATGCAGGATACTCTGTATCAAGATTCCGCTGTACATTTTGAAAAGCCAGAACAGTCCTCGGAATATAGGCATCAACACCCTCAATAGCCGCCGTGGCATACTTCACAACTTCATTATAATCATCAGCCCCTTTAGCCGAAGATTCAGCCTTAAACCAATAAACCTGTGCGATTAGATTTTGAATAAAGCGCGTATTAAAGAAGCGACTATAACCTGGGTTAGGCCCTACGGTCACACTGTATTCCAAAGCCTCCTTTAAGTCCTTAGTTAGGATTTCGTATACTTCTGCCGACTTTCTTCGTTTCATTTCAATCCCCATCACCTCTTTACCCGTATGCAGATACAAAGGGATGCCCATATCTTCCTGATCCAAGGGCGCAAAATATTGCTGTAGCTTGAGAATGTAAAAAGCCCGATGTACCAACATCTCACCCTTTACACGCTTTAACTCTTCAGGATCAGCATCCTCCAAATCATCACATTGATCGATTAATGCATTTAAAAAGCCAATCGTCTCATAATAATTCTTCCAGATTAGATCCACTGTCTCCATATCATTCAGCAACAACTTATTCGCATAAAACTTTTCATTTGCATGAATATTCTGCTTATTGATATACTGGTCCATATTGCCTTCAAAGTCAAAATTATCAGCATAAGCTTCAAAAAGCATATTTTGCGCTTCCGTAATAATCGGTGCAGCTCCGATTATTGGGGCGGTATTTGAGCGTGCAAATGCATCTAAGTAGCCCGCTAATACAGACTTCAAGTCTTTCAATGTTGTAACTGCACGCTGATTTTTCGGTGGTAAATCCAAGAAATCTTTACAGCCCCCCACGAGCAGCGTACAAAGTAATAGTATATAGGTAATTATCTTTTTCATATTGCTTAGAATCCAATGTTTAACGAAAAGGTGTAACTAGCTGTTGTCGGGTACCCAAATGCCATCTGCATCTCTGGATCGGTGCCAGAATAAGGTGATATCGTAAATAAATTATTCGCAAAAAGGCCCAACTGCAACTGTTTAATCCCTTTTTTAAATAAGTTCGGGTTAGCACGCCAGTTAAAACCTAGCTCAGTACATTTTATGTACGCTCCCTTTTCTACATCCTTGTCAATCAGATAATCTGTATAGTTTGAATTGGAAGAAGAGTAAAACGGAACATCCGTCACATCCCCGAATTGGCTCCAACGATAAGCTTGATTCTTCAGTCGGTTGGTACGTCCAGCCGTGACATCATCAGTACGGCCACTTGGACCTTCTCTACGATCTTGAAAGCCTTCTATCATATTGCCTTGTGCAAACACAAAGTTGCTGGAGAATGTTAAGCTCTTATAGCGTACACGCGTGTTAAAACCACCATACAGTTTCGGATCCTTTTGACCTAAGAAATACGTACGATACTTAGACTTTAAATCCGCAGAAGAAATTGTTGAAAGATCGATAAGTTCATCCCCAATAATTTGCCCTTGCGAATCCAGACGTTGTGCCTGTACCATCATATGTCCATTATTTGGATCAATATGATCATACTTATAGCCAAACCAAGAACGTAAGGCATAGTTTTCAACATTTTGTGGGCTTAAGGAGGAAACTGTAGGTTCCTTTTTATAATAAACCTTATCAAGGTTGTTTTTGACAGTCGTTAAATTTCCACCAATCTCCCACAACCAATCTTTGCTCTTAATGGCTTCCACACGTAGCGACAGCTCCCAACCCTTATTAGACAACTCCCCCGCATTCACAATGGATGAAGGTCGTCCAACAGAACTTGGTAAGGATACATTATCCAAAAGATCAATAACCTTATTATCGTAATAGTTGGCTTCCATATTCAAGCGCGTATTCCACACCGAAAGCTGAACACCATAATTAATATCTCTTTTCTTCTCCCACTTTAACACAGGGTTACCATACGCAAAAGTCTGCGCCTTTGCTAGATCATCATAGATCAATGCACTCAATGTATAGGTATGGAATGGATACACAGATCTATTAATACTACCCGTATAACCGAAGCCACTAGAGAGAACAAAGCGATTTAACCAAGGTAGTTTCGCCTTCATAAATTCTTCTTCATGCGCATTCCATTTTGCGCCGATAGACCACAGGGGAGTAAACTGATTTTTAGACCCAATAATATCTACACCATCCGACCTAAAGTTCGCATTCAGAACATAGCGGTTTGCATAAGAGTAAACGAGGGAACTGATAAAAGAAACCGAACGATCCTTCTCATAATAGGTACCACCAAGTTTGTTAAAATCTAATTTTTTATAGGTAGCAGCAGGTATATCATCCCAAGATGGATAACCAGCCATTCTGTATTCTTGTAGGAACACAGGATTGTAGTGGTAAAATCTATTATTTGTTCTTTCGGTCACTTCATTGGCCACGAAAGCCTGCACATAATGCTTTTGCTGAAAAACCTTATTATACTCTACCGTATTGCGGACCGTGTAATCGATGGTCTTTCCTGAATTCTCCTCCAAAAAGCCTTGATTGAATTTTTCTAACATCCCATTCCCCAGTGCTTTTACAGTATTTAACCAGTTTTGCGCATAAGACCGATACGTGCCCGCCCAAGACTCGTCAGCTGTCTGCACATTAGTATAATTCAGTACAGCAGATCCACGGTACATAAAGCCTTCCAAAAACTTCCATTCAATGCCAAACTGACTTCTAACATTCCCATAATCTGTGCTCAGCTTATTCTCTCGCAACTCCCGAATAATATTGAAGTTATTATAACTCAAATCCGAATATTGTCCTAAATCACTCGCCGTACTCCTGTACGTTTTGTCCCAAGCATAGGAGCCATCCTCATTGTAAGGTCTTTCATAAGGGTTAGCAAACAGGGCATACCGAAATGGATCCATACCAGACACCCCTTCCCTATTTTTCTTCATTGTGGAGTACATGTTGAAGTCCACAAGTAGTTTGTCGTTGATGTTTCGTGTTAACTTCACGCTCATCCCACCTTGCTTAAAGTTATTCCCGATCAGCGTGCCATCAGCATCTTGATAATTAAGCGATACATTATACTGCAATTTATTAGTGCCACCGCTCATCGCTAAATTATGGGATTGCATATGTGCTGTTCTATAAAGCTCTTTTATCCAATCTGTATTTATGTTGGCTAAGGCTGCAATTTGTGCATCGGCTTCATCCATAGTTATAGCCCCATTGTCAGCTTGGAGCAAAATTTGATTGGCACGACCTCCATAAATAGGATGAAAGTCTGTATAAAGCTGTCTTTCAAAGCTTAGCTTTTCGGCAGAGTTCATAAAATCAAAGGTATTCCGAGGAGCTGTTGTTAAAGCCTGCTTAGTACTGTAGTTAATATAATCCTTACCTACTTCACCCCGTTTTGTAGTAATTACGATTACTCCATTAGCCGCGCGCGCACCATAAATAGAAGCCGCAGTGGCATCCCGTAAAATATCTATACTCGCAATATCTTCAGGTGGAATATTGCCAATGCCGTTTGTAAGCAAGTTGTTGATATTAGAGTTGGTCTTATCCATACCCGCGATATCCCCATTTTGCAGCGGCATACCATCCAAGATAATTAAGGGCTCTGCACTCCCCGTCATGGTGTTACTACCACGGATAACAATAGAGCCAGTCTCGCCCGGACGACCAGAATTTGAACGTACATATACTCCAGTCATCTTCCCGCGAAGGGCTTTATCAATTGTTGTCACTCCCGCTGCCTCAAGCTCTTCCCCCTTAATAGAAGAGATATTTCCAATCATCTTACTTTTCTGGCGCTTTTGTAGGCCTGTTGAGATTAATACGTCTTCTATTTCATGTGCGTGCACAGCCAAAGTCAAGGTTAACATCTTTTGACCTGCCAATTTTATTTCCTGTGGATGATAGCCAACACAATGACAAATAAGCTGTTCACCCTCAGCCGGACGCTGCAATTTAAACATCCCTGTTTTATCCGTAGAGGTTCCTATTTTAGTTCCTTTAATGATTAAGGTAGCGCCAATTACTGGCTTACCTTGTTCATCCAGAACTCTACCCTGAACAGTATCTGCTTGGATCAAACGTTTTGCAGGAACATGCTCTTGATTAGACAAAGTAGCCCTAGTAGGCTTACGTTTAACCAAGATCTGTTCTCCCGCAATTTTAAACTCTAAGTTGGTCTGTGTTTCCAGCAGCTCAACAACACGCTCAATTGAACAATTAGTACACGATATAGATAGCGCGGCTGTATTTGCCACCTCCTTATCGTACAAAAAGACGTACTTACTTTGTTTCTCAATTTGGTTAAAAACACTGGTCAATGGCTTTTGCTTAATGGCCACATTAATTTGCGCAACCAAAGTTCGCGCTTGTGAGCATAGTAAAAAGATAAAAAGCAGCCGCAGATGCTGCCAGCTCACAAGCCTTTGCTTGCAGAGATAATACTTCATAATGGTTGAGGTTAAAAGTTAATATTGATTATGATTTGGTTATTTTTGTTGTTCCACTAAAATTTCTATATCAAAAAATCGCAGCATGTCTACCACTTCCTGCATAGAATCTGATCGCTTTATTCTCCCCGAAATCTTCTTTGTAGCATCCGCTTGCTTCAAGCTGATCGCAACAGGATACCAACGTTCTAATTCTTTAACAATAGTTTGCGCATCCGCATCTGAGAAATAGAAGTCACCATTCCTCCATGCCACCACAGTTTCTGGGTTACTTAGGGTTTGAATAGTAGATTTGTTATGCTGATAAACCAATTGTTCCGCAGGCTTTAAGATGTTAGATTGCCCTGCATTGTTATTATTTGTCACCTCAACGCTTCCTTCCAGTAAGGTGATTGCCGCCAAAGACTCTTCACGATATTGTCGCGTATTGAAGTGAGTACCCAAAACTTTCACTTGTTGACTCGCAGAATGAACTATAAATGGCACTTTTTTATTAGCAGCTACTTCGAAATACACCTCACCACTAACCCTAACATTTCGGCTTTCAGTATCAAAACGTGCAGGAAACTCAATTCTAGATGCCGCGTTAAGCCAAACCTCTGTACCATCTGAAAGTATAGCATGTAGCATTTTTCCACGACCAGTTTCCAAGGATTGAACCTTTCCTAAAAGGTCCTCCTGATCGAGTTTTCTAAAGTCTAATGCTTTTGTAGCATTGGTAAGGTGTTTTATACTGCTATCAAGCGGCTCATTACCATCAAGTAAAATTGTATCTCCATTTGCCAAAACTAAACGGGAAACAGATGAGTTATCGGCAAACATCGCGCTTAGGTCTTGCTCAGCTAAATAATTAGGGCGCAGTCTATACTGATAAAGCCAATATCCGCCCAGCATTAAAACGAGTAGAATGCTAGCAACCATTACAGGCGCAAGCTTACGGTACATAGGTACTATTCTAGCGCCAGCGAATTGATCTAAACTATGGTCTCCATCAGCTTGTGCTTTATTCACAATGCCATGCCATAATTCTTTCTTCTTGACATTATCGGTATTTCTTGGTCGTGTATGCATAATGAGATTAAGCCTTTCAATTACTATAGTCTGCTATATTTGAAAAACATACTATATAGATTATAAAATGTTTATAGATTTTATATATCCATGATGAATTGTGTGGAAATAGATAAGATTTACATATGGATCTCACTTGAATTACAAGATGTAAGACAAAGCAAAATTTAATTAATCCCCGAATAGGGAAAAATGAGATATTAATTAAAACTTAATGAAAAACAAGAATAAAAGCCAAGTAGCCTTATCCCCAAAACGCAGTCTTAAACGCTTAAGTGCAGTAGAAATTTGATTCCTTACAGTTTGTACCGAAATATCTAATTGATCCGCAATCTGTTGGGCAGATAAGTTGTCGAATCGACTTAGTATAAATACTTGCCGCATCTTTTCAGGCATAGCATCTATTTCATTTTTTACTAAATTATTAATAGCAGAGAAGTCTTCCTGCTCCCCCTCTTGAAAACTATAATCCCAATATTCCTCCTCTTCATTTAAGGGCACGAATATGGGCAAACGGTCTCGCTGTGCATAAAAATCATAAATCTTATGTCGAAGCATGGAAATAAGATAACCTTCAATGTTTGATTTAACATGCCAATACCCACGATTTTTCCAGATAACATAAAAAACATCCTGCGTAATATCTGAAGCATCCTCCTCCCTAGGCAACTTTTGTAAAGCCTGCTGATACACCTTTTTCCAATAACGATCAAAAAGCTTTTTAAACGCTAAAGGATCTGCATCATTGATGGCCTGTACCATATCAATTTCTTCCCTTTTCACAATGCCGAATCTTGATTATAATTAAACTTACTAAATCTATAGACTATATAATTCCCCAAGTATAAAAAAAATACTGCTGAAAGTGAAGAAATAATTATGAGAACGAAAGGCTATTTAGTTGGAATTAAAGTTTAGCCTGAGGTCTATAGCTGGCACAAATACCCCCATTTCAAAAAACCGCCTATGAAAAAATACATAGACGGTATACCCTAGTGAACGCCAAGGTAATATAGAGATCAGGCCTAGTAACAAACCTGACCGTTATGTTAATAGCCGAAAAGCTTTTTTAAATAGTCTTCCAGCTCCTGACCTCTCAGGTTTTTAGCTACAATCTCTCCTTTGGGGTTAATCAAAAAAGTTGTAGGCAATGCCGTTACAGCAAATCTCCCAACCGCAACTGTATTGTCGCCAATTGTATCATGCATTTGAACCCAAGGTAGCTGTTGCGTTTTAAGAGCAGCTAACCAGGCGGCTTCACTTTTGTCAGTAGAGATACTAACGATTTCAAATGCGGCTTTTCCTTTGTAGTGCTTATACACTTCACGTAAAGTTTCAAACTCCGCTATGCAAGGCCCGCACCAGGAAGCCCAAAAATCAAGTAAAACATACTTCCCCTTAAAGCTAGAAAAGCTTACAGACTCCCCTGCCGCATTGAGCAAAGAGAAATCCTGTACAACAGCTCCTTCTTTAGAAAGAAGCGCTCCTTGTATTTGGCTTTTGGCAGACTTGCCATAATAGGAGTCCTGCACATTAGGAGCTAGCTGCTCATAACAGGCTAAAGCATCTTCAGGAGTTAATGCCTTTCCATAACGATCTAACACAAAGGCTGATCCTGTTGAATTTGGATTTTCAGCAATAGCTTGTTTAATAGCTACGGCTGCTTTATC
>JASLCA010000116.1 GCA_030146225.1 Sphingobacterium sp.
TTGCGGGAAGTTATCTGATCAATTGCATCCTTGGCTACAGCGCCTACTGTTTGATTGGCATTCATCATGCGATCGTAGGTAGATTTGGTAGAAACATAAATTGCCTCTTGCGCCTGTAGCTTAGCCTTTGCGTGAGCTACCTGAGATTGGATCTCCGGAGCTTCTAAGATCACTAAGACCTGTCCTGCACTTACTTTATCCCCAATATCAACCCGAATGCTTTTCACATAACTATTTACCTTGGCAAATAACGCGGTATGCTGATCCGGCTTTAACTCCCCAGCTAAACTCAATAGCACTAAGGGATTGCTCTTACTTATGGTTATAGTTTCCATGGGATTCATCATGCCCATGCCCATTCCCATTCCGGCCATCCCTGCTTTGGGCTCTTCCTTCTTTTCTGTCTTTTCTGCTTTTTCTGTATTACATGCCGCTAGTGAAAGTGTAGCCGCAAGTATTAATAGTGATTTATAGTGCATTGTGTTCGTTTTTAAGGTTAATAAAGTGAATACTGTCTTCATCTTCTGGATCTAATGATGGGGATTGCGTAGTGGTCTTGCCCTGTATCCATCCGAATACAAGTGGCAATAAGATCAATACCGAAAACGTGGAAGCCATTAAACCTCCAATTACGGCTCTTCCTAGTGGAGATACCTGATCTCCGCCTTCTCCAAATCCAATCGCCATAGGCAACATACCAGCCGACATGGCCAATGTTGTCATAATAATTGGACGGATACGAAGCCCTACCGCTTCTAATGCTGCCTGCATGGCGTTGCCATTTTTAAGGCGCAGGGTTTCGGCATTAGAGATCAGTAATACAGCATTCGCAATGGATACCCCTACGGCCATAATTAAGCCCATATACGATTGAAGATTCAAGGTAGACCCTGTTAATTTCAGCAGCAACAAGGACCCAAAGAGTACGAAAGGTACCGTTGTTAGGATCACGAATGACACTTTAAAGGATTGAAAATTGGCCGCCAACATCAGGAAGATAACCAAGACAGCCACTAGTAATCCACTAGCCAAGCTACTCATGGTTTCATCCAATACAGGAGTCATACCGGCCACCTGAATATTCACTCCTTTTGGCAATTCACCTAAGGATTTAATGGCTGCATCCACATCTTTCTGCGCCCGCTCTAGATCTGACTTATACAAGTTGGCTGTCACAGTGGTGTAGCCCATGGTTCCTAAGTTGTAGCTTTCACCTAAACCCTTTGTTGGGGTTATGGTCGCAACATCCCCAAGCACAGGACGATCAGAGTTTTTAGACAATGGAATATTGGCGAGCTCATCTTGACTATTCAATACATGCTGCGGCATCTGAACCTGAACATCATAAGCAATGCCCATCATACCACCTACCCACATGTTTTTACTCGTATATCTAGAAGAGGCAGTACTCGCTACCAGGGAGCGTGTAATATCCTGTGCATCTAAGCCCAGTTGAGCAGCTCTTTGACGGTCGATATTAATCTCCAATGCGGGGTAATTCATGGATTGAGGAATCTTTTGATCCCGCATATACTCCAGTTCATTCAACTTAGCTAAGAGCTTCTTAGCAGTCATCGCATTCATCTTCTTCATCATGCCTGAGATACGGATCTCAATAGGCGTGTTGGTACCTTGTCCCAGAATCTTTTCGGTAAGCTCGATGGGCTCAAAGGAAAGACTCAGCTCTGGCATTTTTCCCTTAATATGCTTTCTAATCTGATCCTTAAGTTCATCCGAATTGCCTTTAAAGTCTTTTAATGCGACTTGCAACAGGGCCTCATGGGGTCCCGCATTGTACAAGTAGATCGGACTCACGGCAAAGGTCGAAGGATGCAAGCCTACATAAGCAGAGGTTATGGCGATTTTTTCCTTGCCAATAATGGTTTCTAGCTCTTTTAGCACCGCCTTAACCTTGATTTCGGTCTTTTCGATACGCGTACCTTCAGGGGCAGTAATCCGCACCTGAAACTGACTAGAGTTTACCGAGGGAAGTACATCCTTGCCCGTAAATTGATACATGATGCCCACGGCGATCAATGCAACCAATATGCTCAGGGATACAACCAGCTTTCTGTAGCGCATTAAGCCAGTTAAAAAGCCAGTAAACTTGTTTTTAAAGCGGTCAAATCCTGTCTCTACATAAACCTCTTCATGATCCTTCTTCTTCATAATCCAGTTGGCCATAACAGGCACAAAGGTCTGCGACATAATAAAGGAAACAATCATCGAGAACCCAATAGCTAATGCTAATGGCATAAACAAGGATCCTGGGATACCCGTCATCATAAAGGCTGGAGCAAATACCGCAAGCACACAGAGTAAGATCAGCAATTTAGGGAAGGCAATCTCTCTACAGGCATCTAAAATAGCCTGCGCTTTGGATTTCTTCATCTCAAAATGCTGGTGAATATTCTCAATGGTTACGGTACTCTCATCCACTAAAATCCCAATGGCTAAGGCTAATCCAGACAGGGTCATAATATTAATGGTCTGTCCAAAGAGCTTTAAGAATAAGACTCCTGAAACAATGGAGATCGGGATCGTAAGGATTACGATAAGGGCCGCTCTACGATCCCGAAGGAACAAGACGACCATTAAGCCTGTTAATAAGGCACCTAAGACGCCTTCAATAATTAGACTTTTTACCGCGTTGATGACATAGACGGATTGGTCAAATTCATACGAAATCGTAACATCTTCAGGTAAGTTGTTCTGAATACTCGGCAAGGTTTTCTTTAAGTTTTGTACTACATCATAAGTAGATGCCTTCCCAGATTTTGCTACGTTAATATATACCGAGCGCTTGCCATCCACGAGTGCATAGCCTGCGGTAATATCGGCACCGTCTTTCACGGTAGCTACATCACGAATATAGACGTTATCTACCTGACCTTTAAAGATTGGAATATCTCCAAACTCCTCTACAGTCTTCAAGGTATTATTGGTCGGCGTCAAGTAGTTAATATCCCCAATATAGATGTTTCCAGATGGGGATGTTACGTTCTGACGGCTGATTGCCTCCACGATTTGATCTGGAGACAACTGATGCGTACGTAGTTTAGAAGGGTCCACATTAATCTCGATGGTTCGCGGACTTCCTCCAAATGGAGGCGCTGTAGTCAAGCCTGGTATAGCCACCAAGAATGGACGTGCCGTAAAGTTGGCAATATCCTGCAGTTGGTTGTTGGTCTTTGTCGGACTTCTAAAGACAAGTTGACCTACTGGCTGTGAGGAAGCATCAAAGCGGATAATAAACGGTGGCGGAGCGCCTGGAGGTAAAAATACCTGCGAGCGATTGGATAGTGCCGACAGCTGAGCTATGGCCTCTCCCATCTCTGTCCCTTCATAGAAATTGATCTTCATCAAGGTCAATCCCTGGGTGTTCTTAGTCTCAATGCTTTTAATACCCTGAGTAAAAAGCATCATATTCACATACATCTTTGTAAAATAGCCTTCCATCTGTTGTGGCGTATAGCCATTAAAGGAGTGGGCTATATAAACAACCGGTAAATTCATTTCCGGAAGTATATCCACCTGTATGTCTTTGGCTGAGCGTATTCCGAAGAATAGCAATCCCAACACCATAACCATAATGGATATGGGCTTGCGGAGCGCAAATCGTATCAAATTCATCTAATTGTCTTTTAGTTTGGGTTTTTAATTAAAACAGCAAGATCACCTTGCGCAGCTGCCAACAAGAGTAGGCCTTGCCATACATTGTTTTGCGCTAGCTCATAGTCAATTTCTGCTCTGTTTAGACTATACAAGGCCTGCGTGTAATCCACCAAGGTGGTTAATCCATTCTCATACAGGGCCGTATGTTGCTTGTAGGCGAGCAAGGCAGCCGAGAGCTGCACCTTAGTCTCCTCAAAGTTGTCATAAGCATTTTTGATTTGCGCTTGGGCCAGCATGGCCTGCGCATTTAACTCCTTATGAAGCAAGTCATAATCATGACTAAGTGCTCGGGTATACTCTTTTTGCTGCTTTATCTTGGTATTAAAGCGGTACATATTGCTGATGTTCCAGCTTAGCGAAAAGCCCAATAGATAATTGCTGCGATCCACGCCCACCCCCTTAAAGTAAGAGCTGGAATAGGCCGAAAGATCCTGTGCATAGTTGGCATCAAAGCCTGAACCCCTGCCTTGCAATACCCCAAAAGCAGATACCTTTGGCATGCGCTCGGATCTGAATAGGGTTTCTACTTGCAGGCTTTCGTTGATCTGTCCTTGTTGTAATTGTAAAAAGGGATGCTTGGCAATATCCTTTTCGGATTGGTCTGCCCTATTTTCCGGAACGCTGGTACTATAGACCGAGTCCAACTGATAAGCTTGGAAGGTATCTCCCATATGTACAGCCAGTTGCTTAGAGAAGTCTAAGACCTTGTCATAGGCCTTCAGTTCGGCCGACTTGGCATTGGAAACCTCTGCTTTCGCTAAGGAAGCGTCTACCTCAGGAATTAAGCCGGATTGAGCACGAGAGTCCGTCATCTCAAAGAAGACTTCAGCGCGCTGAAAGTTTTTGTGCTGTACATACTCCATCCGTTGTGCGGCGAGCAGGTTGAGGTAGGCCGCGCTTACCTTTACTTGCTGTTGAAATACTTCTTGATCTACCGCTGCTACAGCCGTGATCTCCTTGTCATCGCCTAGCAAAATTTGGTTTTTGCGGCGACCGAAGGTGAAGACATCCCAATTGATATTGGCAAAATAAAGTGAGCCAAAGGCCGCATTCCAGTTTTGCTCCGCCAAAGGCATGGAGGTCGCAGCGGAAGCCATGCCAGAACCGGCGTACATCGGTCCATGCTGCACATTGATCGTCCCAAAGCTTTGTTGAGCTGCTAAGGTCAGGTCAGGAAGAAATTGTTGTCTTTGAAAGACTGTATTTTGTTGAGCAGCCAATACAAGGGCTTGCTTAGACTTGATTTTATCATAGTTTAAGACCGCACGTTGTAATGCATCTCTAAGGTCGAGCACTTGTGCGGAAGCCGTAAAGCTACACAAGCTGATCAAGCCTATAGATGCCATGAATTTTATATTCATTGTATAATAAATTTAGAAATTAGACATAGTGAATTCAGCATAGCCCAGAGGGCATGCGTATTACATATTCAAAATGTCGCTTCTAAATTCTGTAGGTACAGTGCAGGATATACAAAGGATTGCCCCAGGCGGGGTAGCGTGCAAGATGGGCATAGTTGTTCTTACGGGCAGCATCAATAATGGCCGGATCAAACAATGCACCCAACATGCGGTTGGCAATAACAGTCCCCCATAGCTTGACTACAAAGTCAGAGTGGGACTGGTTCTTGGCCGAATCATCAACCTTGACAAACTCCTGTTCCTGCTTACAGCAGTCTTTTTTCTTGTCTACAAGTTGCTTGTTCTTTTCCTGACAGATAGGACAAGGCTTATCCGCATGTTGCAAGGTATTGTACAGCGTAAGCTGCTTTACCGAGGCTCCTTGGCACAGATGTGTATACCTGGTAAAGCCAGTGGCCAATACCAAATAAAACACCGAAAGAAATATTACAAAGAGTCTTTTCATACCTTGGGGACAAATCTAGTTATCGAGTCGGGATAAGACTTATACTATTCTTGGAAAAAGTTATAAAATTTAGGTTTTTTATAGCCCTAGTTCAATGACTAGCCAGCTACCCAAGCCTCAAAAGATCCATTAGCTATTTTTAAACTGACTGGGAGCTATCCCAAACCTCTTCTTAAAGGCCGAAGCAAAGTGACGTTGATTTTTATAGCCAATATGCTGGGCTACCGCTGCAATCTGCATCTTTTCCTCGCGCAGTAAATGCTTGGCCTGCTCCATCTTATTGTCCGCCCAAAAGGCAAAGACACTGGTGCCAAACAACTCCTTAAAGCCCTTCTTTAAGGTAAACTCATTGGTCCCCACCTGATGAGCCAAGGCTATTAGCGAACAGTCGGCATCCAGATGCTCGAGCAAATAATCCCTTACGGCATAGATCTTGTCCACATCAGCATGTTTGAGGGTCGTCTGCTGGCTAAGCGGGGCTTCCATAAACTGTTCAAACTGTAGCAAGAGCAACTCGAGCACCTTTGCCTCTAAGAACATCCGCTTAAAGACCCCTTGGCGTTGGCATTGCATAATATCCTCAATAATCCCATACATAGCATGGCTAATAAAGCTATTCTGCGGACTGAGTAAGCCCGACTTCCCCTTTTCAATACGATTCCGAAAGCTATCGAAGAGCTGCGAATCCCCCGGCAGGAACTTCTGGAAGAAGCTCGGCGTTAAATTAATCTCACAAATATGAAAATCATTTCCCTCCCACTCCATCTTGCCACAAAGCTCATTTGCGTAGATAATATTATGCTGATGCCTAGCAAAGCTAATGGCCTTCGGAAAGCTAGCGGCGGTGGCTCGCCCAGCACCATTGAGCGCAAAGTGCATTTCAATAGTTTCATAGTCACTTTCAAAAGTAAATAAAAGCTTCTTGGGCAGGCTCACATTTCCAAAGCCTATATGTACTCCCTTAAAGAAGATTTCTTTGTAAAAGCCATCTCCCAAGGGCTTATGCATATAGGTAGTGCGCTCTTCTATCCCAGATTCGGGCGCATAAAATGGATTGGTAAATTCTTTTTCAAGGAACACTGTGTTAAGATCCTTGTCATATAATCGTAAAGTCATCGCTAATTCCATTAAATATTCCTTTTTGCGGACATTTTATTCCCGCAAACAGACCTAAAGGACAAAGGAAGTAATTAGATTTGAACAAAGTTAGAAATTATTTAGAAAAGTTCTTAATAGTGAGCTAAGATTTTATTAATGAGTACTAAAGCTATGTAGGGATGCGATTTTAAGCATCTGTAGTGAGCCGAAGGCTAAGGCGGCTTAAAAAGTGAGCGTCAAAATAGGAACCCAAGCAAATGTAGCGCTTGTATAAATTGCGGACATTAGCTTGTGCCGCAACATACATAAAGCACATTAGCACAAAAAAATATATTTATGGAAAACGAAAAAATGAAGTTTATACGTGGAGAGTTTAAGGTTACGCGTAAAATATACCTTACCGAGCATTATATACGCGTGTATCTGACGGGCGAGCAGGTCCCCCTTATTCAACATACCACTATCGGGATTAATAATAAAATTGCCATTCCTCCTAAAGGGGTAGACAAGGTTTATTTCCCAGAATTTGACATGGAAAAGGGCGAATGGACACCCTTGCCAGAGGAGCTACGGCCAACAATTCGTACCTATACCCATCGTGGTATCGATATGGACAGCAATGAAATCTGGATTGACTTTGTAGCCCATGGGGATGAAGGGCCTGCCTCCGCTTGGGCTATTGCAGCGCAAGCTGGAGATGTACTAGGCGTCATGATGAAGAATGACAAGCTGGAACTCTATACCCCAGCCGACAACTACCTGCTGGTAGGAGATGCTACAGCTATCCCTGTACTAGGTGCGATACTGGAGGACCTGCCCGCAACAGCAAGCGGTACTTGTATTATCGAGGTGCATGCTGCTGCCGACGAGCAAGTACTCTATAGCAAAGCGGCTATTAAATTTATATGGCTGCATAATCCCCAGCCTGAAAAAGGCAGTGAGCTAGCGCGCCAAGTACGGGCTATAGCCTTGCCCACTGAAAATCGCTTCGCCTATGTTGCAGCTGAATTTTCATCGGTAAAGGAGATTCGAAACTACCTGCGTAAGGAGCTGGACTGGCAACGCGAGGAACTTTACGCTTACTCCTACTGGAAGTCAGGAGTAGCTGAAGACAAATCAGTTAAAGCAAGACAAAATGAAAAGGAATAGGCTGCGCATACAAGAAAAGTCTATGCTCGCTTTAGTAGGCTATGCTGCTGCTGAGAAGGAGGCAGTTGCCGCCTTTATGGCACGCTTCTGGGATCTTGACCGGGGCGCGATCTATACTGCGGGACTGCCGATTCAAGAGGTAGATCAACCTCGTTTTTGCCGTCAAATAGCTGAAGTTTTTCATAAGGTCGAGCTATATAATGACACAATATACAACAACATTAAGATCGCCAGACCCGATGCCAGTCCGCATGAAGTTATTGAGGCGGCTGATCAGGCACAGGTGCTTAACTTTGCTTGGGAGCTGCCAAAAGGTATGGAGACTAGGATTGGGCTTGGGGAGTATACGCTTTCGCAAGGCGAAAAACAATGCCTTAGCATTGCCCGCGCACTGCTTAGCGATGCGCCAATTGTACTCTTAGATGAAGCGCTTGCAAGCCCGAAGCCAGAGCGGGAAAGCGCTATGCAGCAAGCTATCTTACACTTGCAAAGGACCAAAACGGTAGTCGTTGTTGCACAAAGGCTGACCACTATTCAACATGCAGATCAGATATTGGTTGTAGCCAATGGCGGGATAGCAGAGGCCGGCAAGCATGCTCAACTTATGGCGCAGGATGGGCCTTATCGTAAGATTTGGGATATCCAACAGCAATACTGCGGCTGGGCTGTACATTAATTGCTATTAGAGCAACTTCAACTCCATCGCGGTCTTGACGAGTTCAATCATATTTTTGACCTTAAACTTCTGCAAGAGGTTGCGGCGATGTGTTTCCACAGTGATAACGGAAATAAAGAGCATCGTTGCAATCTCAGCTGAGGTATGTCCATTGGCAATTGCCAGCAAGATCTGCTTTTCACGCTTGGTTAAGCGTGGTATATCTCGACTTACCTGTGCTGAACTAAGCATAAGTGCCTGCACTTCTTTACTCAGGGCCAATTCGCCCATAAGGGCTTTATTGACACAGCTCACAATCTCTTGTGCATCTGCATTCTTCAAGATATAGCCATTCCCCCCATTTTGAATAAACTGAAAGATAATACTGCGCTCTGCCTGGTTGCTGACTGCAATAACGAGGGTTTTGGGAGATTGCTGCTTGATGGACTTACAAAAATCTAGACCAGTGCCATCGTGTAATACAATATCCAAGAGTACAATATCTACTGGATTGAGTAGATTATAGGCTAGAAAATCATGGCCTTGCGTAAAGCAGCTGACGCTAACTTCGGGCACATCCTGCCATAAGGATTTTAAGCCTTCTAAGATCATAGGATGATCATCAACTATAGCCAGGGCTATCTTTTTTTTACTGTGCATAACAATCTATATTAATGCTTGTTCCGTCTCCTACTGCGGAGTTCACACGCAATGTACCTTGAATTAAACGCGCTCTATTCTCCATATTTATCAAGCCCATGCCTTTGCGGACAGTTGCTATATCAAAGCCTATTCCATTATCTTCTATAGTCAGGCTTAGCAGTCCTTGATCTTGACTTAGCTGCACAATAATATGCGTTGCTTGGGCATACTTCAATATATTGCAGATGCTTTCCTGTGCGATCCGATAGAGTGCAAGCTGAGTCTCGAAGGCAAGCTCTTGCTGAATCCCAAATACCTCATACTGTATAGAGCGGTCTGCATCCTCCATGCTTAGGCATAGTTCCTTTAAAGCGGGGGCTAATCCCATATTCTTTAAGGTCTCGGGCATCAGATTGCGCGATATTCTGCGCATCTCCGCTATGGCCAGATCCATCTTAGCAAGAATATCTAAGGGCTGCTTGAGACTGTGCTGTGCATCGACATCCTTGGATATGCCCATGCGTATACTCGCCAGCATGCCGCCCATGCTATCGTGTAAATCTTGAGCAAGCCTTTCACGTTCCTGATCCTCCCCTTTGAGTAGGGCTTGTACAGCTTCATAGTTCCTATCCTTTTCCAACTGCAATAATTGCTGTTGATGGTTGATTTGAAATTGCTTGTTAAGCTTCTTCTGCTTGCTGTAGTTGTTGTAAAGCAATAGCAAGATAATGGATAGCAAGACCAGCGCTACGAGCAGGGTACTGATCCGAAGGTTTCTATTTTTGGCGAGCAGCGATGCTTCCAGCTTTTCGCGCTCCAAGGCTTCTATTTTATTCTCTTTTTCCGCCGTCTGATGCTGAATCTCTAGTTCATTCATCTTCTCTAGCAGGTTCACCTGCTGTAAGCTATCACTTAAAGCAGCAGACCTAGTCAGCCATTGATAGGCTTCAGGATAATTGCCCATCACCTCATTGACCTTGGCCAGCTGGGTATAGACAATCTTGCGGTTGACGGACTCTCGAGTCAACAGCTTTTCTTGGAGGATATTTTCAAGGAGGCCCTTAGCTTTGGGATAGTCTTTCTGCACCAAGTAGATGTTGTACACCCTAAAGTTCAGGAGTTGGAGTAATTGACTTTGCCCCTTTTCCTTGGCAAAGGCTATGCCCTTGTCTAATGCGGATAACGCTTTAGGAAAGTCCTGTATCGTGGTGTAGTACATCCCTTGCTGATAGTAAAAGTTGCTATACTGCTGCGACTTCGGAAAGTCAGCAATAAGCGCAGCAGCCTTATCTAGGTATAGCTTAGCATTTTTACTATCTGGCTTGTAGCAATAGTTGCTCACTAGGTTGCAATAGGTTATAAAGTGGACAATGCCTTCTTGGCGGATGTCCTGCAATACGGCTAAAGCTTCATTGTGCTGTTCCTGCGCCTTATCAAACTGTCCTACAGACATAAAGGTCAGTCCTAACTGCGTGTAATAATATGCCAAAAGCTCCCCCTTTTCCAGCCCCTTAGTCAAGGGAATGCAGTGCTTTGTCAGGATATCCACGAGGTAGTCATAGCCTTTTTCAGCAGTTTGCAGATAGGCGTATTCGTACCAGCTAGCTGCCGCTAAGATTTTACTCTGGGCATCTTGATGCTTTGCCAAACCTTTTAGGGCCTGCTCAAAGCTCTTTAAGGCAGTTGCCTTGCTGGCATAATGCATGGCATAAAGCCCTTTATAATAAGCCTGGGCTGCCGCAAAGCTCGCATATGGCTTGCCGAGTACAGCTGCCTGATCCATTGCCGCCTGACTGCGCACAGTATCCTTTTGCAGCCAATATTCGGCTAATAAAAGTTGATTAAAGGCTTTTACACTATCATCTAAGCTATAGGATGCCGTCTGTTCTAAGCCTTTGAGGTAGGTCGCCTCATCCAGCGGCAGCAATGGCTGTGCTCGTATGGCAGCGGCTGGGAATAGTAGAATTAAACATAAAATATAAATATACACGCGCATGCTGGAAGGCTTTCTTACCGAAATTTAAAACTTACAAATATCTAAAAATATATGAAAAGGCTAATTAAGATTTTCAAAAATCATGGTAAACCCGTAGAAAAAAATCATGGTATACATGGATTGTCTAAGCTGATTTATCTTAAGAAATTTGCACAGGTAATGAATAAAACGAAAACCATGAGAAAAATAAATGTAAAATTATCCATGTTTGCCATCTGTGCAATGGTAGCAGTAGGAGGCTTAACGACTTCATGTAGCAAAGATAAAAATGAGACAGAGCAAGCCGGAAAAGGTGATTTGAATGCTATGGTGGGAAACTATAAAGGCAAGGTGCAGGTATACCAAGACCTTGTAGGAAGCGGTGCACAGCATGAGTTTTTTGATGCCATTGTAACTGTTTCAAAAGTTGGTAATAATAAGATTAAGATCAGCGCAAAATCTGGCGAAGCTTATTCTTCTATAACAGAAAAGACAATAGATGCCGTAACCATGCCAGGAAGCAAAAATATTGCTTCAGCAACTGGTGATGTCAATGGCATATTCTTATTTAATGGAGATACAAAATCCCTTAATGTGGTGACGCAAAAGCAAGCCGCTACAGATATTATGTTCTCATTTGAAGGCGTAAAACAATAAGCCCAATCAACTCCATTTAAAAAGCCTTGTATCCCTAGATACAAGGCTTTTTTTGCATTATATAATTTCATCTACAAGCCAACATATAGGGAACTGAAAGCTGATTGCTGCCCGCTACTACCTAGGCAATAAGTTGAGCTGCTCCAATAGTCTTTAGGTTGCAATGGACTAGGAATTGGGCATTTATTTCGGTTAAGCATAATTTAAGGCATAAAGTTTGTCTATTATGCCACAGCATGGCTTTTCATACCAAGGCAATTTTAAATCTATGAAAGAAATTCAAAAAGAAGACCTGCTTTTAGTCAGTCGACACAGCAGTATCAGCCCGCAAGGCTTACAGAAGGTCTTGGATAAGGCTGTATATCCAAATAGAGAGGCTTGGCAGCGCTTTATTAGTTATGGCCTGATGGCCTTGGGCCTAGGCTTTACCGTTGCCGGAATACTATTTTTCTTTGCTTACAACTGGGTAGACTTATCCAAATTTGCGAAGCTAGGGATTGTCCAAGGCTTACTGCTTCTGGGTACCTTGGCCGCTTTGTACCCCAAGTTCTCCAAACCGCTAAGAGACATTATGCTAACAGGGGCTGCCGTGCTGGTCGGGGTGGTATTCGCTGTCTTTGGACAGGTCTATCAGACTGGTGCCAATGCCTATGACTTTTTCCTCGCTTGGACAATCTTTATCAGCATCTGGGTACTGGTCAGCAAGTATGCCCCATTAACCTTATTGTATGTTATTCTTATCCATACCACCCTATTCCTTTATAGTGAACAGGTAGCCAAGGATTGGAGCTTCATAGCGATATGCAGCCTCTTAGTTATCCTTAATATCGGCATAAATATCCTTGTGGCACTCCTGCAACGGTATACCACAGACTGGCCTACAGCCCCCTGGTTTACCAAGCTAATTAGCTTAGCAGGCTTAACCTTTGCTACATTGGGGATTGCATATGGTATACACAGCAAGCTAGCCCCTTTATTCTGGTTGTTGCTGCTGCTCTATACTGCGCTGCTGGTAGGCAATACAATTATTGCATTGAAGCGGCATAATAGCTTTCTACTTGCCATTAATGCCCTCAGTATTATTGTATTAATCTGCTCCCTCCTCTTTCTTATCGATGAGGACATGGTATTCTTGCTGGTGAGCATCTTTATTGTGGTCGCTATAACACTGGCGGTTAAGGGCTTGTTGTACTTACAGCAGAAATGGAGGAAAGATGGATAAGTTTAAATTAAGTAAAACACAAGCTCAGCTTGCGGAACTTAGTAAAGAGCAGTTAGCGTATGATCAAACTGCCTTGGATGCCTTAACTATAGATGAGCCCGAACAAAATAGCTTAACGATTAAGATACTTTCGGCATTGGGCGGTGTCTTTGGAAGCTTAGCCTTTGTGGGCTTCATGTTTATTGCGGGCATCTACAGGTCAGAAATAAGCTTAGCCATCTCAGGCTTTATATTTTTGATTATGGGCATTGTGATACCCAGGATTTCTAGGAAAATAATTTGGGATACCACAAGTGCCTCGTTCTATCTAATCGGCTTTTTTAGTCTTTCCTTTGGAGTTGATGCCTTAAATCTTTCGACCAATATGTTTATTGGCTTATGCATGCTGATAGCCTTGCTGACGATTGGGATAGCCCGAAACTACTTGTTAACCTTTCTTTCGGTACTTACTATTATTGGCTTAGGCGTCTTTTGGATGGAGGAGAATAATAGTAGCTACCTTATTCATCCCTACATTATTATAAATAGCTTGCTCTTGGGCTATCTATTTATGAATGAGGCAAGACTCTTACTTTTACGCCCTTATGGCTTTGTCTTGTATTATCCCTTGCGGACTGGACTAATGTTTGGGCTATTGTTTTTAATGTTAATTGGGGGATCCTTTATTGAGCTTATCTCTTTACAACAGCATGGGAACTGGAGTTCTTCTATGGTTATTATACTGCTTGTAGGCTACTTATTCTTTAGAGTGGCTGGGATTTTAGGGGTAGAAAAGCTATGGCAAAAAGTCCTTATCGCACTCTTGGTAATTAGCTTGTTGTCTCCCACATGGTTCTATGTACCTATCGCTTTTAGTTTATTTGTATTGCTCCTAAGTTTTTACAGCCATTATCGCACAGGCCTTATACTAGGTTTCCTAAGCTTTATCTACTTTTTATCCAGGTTTTACTATGACCTTAATTACAGCCTACTTAACAAGTCTATCATACTCTTTGGTTCGGGCATCTTTTTCTTATTAATCTACCTATTGTTCTACAAAAAGCTACGTACCAATGAAAAAATATAAAAGCCTTTTTATCCTTGGGAATCTGCTCTTACTCCTGATCTATTTTAATAGTGCTATCTGGCAAAAGGAAACGATCTTACAGGAAGGCGAACTGATCCTCTTGGAGCTAGCTCCAGTAGACCCGCGCTCCTTAATGCAAGGAGATTATATGATTTTGCGCTATGCCCTATCCGAAGATCTTCAGGAGCAAGAGTTGCCTAAACGGGGCTATTGCATTGTAGCCCTTGACAGTCTTGGCGTAGCAAGGCGCATCCGCTTTCAAACGCAATTAACTCCCCTTGCTACAGGAGAGTACGCCTTAAACTACACGGCACCAAATAGCTGGCAGGTATATATCGGAGCCGAATCCTACTTCTTTCAAGAAGGGCATGCCGAAAGATATGAGCATGCCAAGTATGGCGGCATTAAGATTGACAAGAAAGGCAATAGCGTCTTAATAGGACTTTATGATCAAGATAGAAAACGCTTAGAGTAACCCTTGTACGAGCACAAGGGCAGATCAAACTGAGCAATAATATGAATATGGAAGATAAAATAGCACTTAGCCCGGCGGACATCCCCAGACTCTTTGTAGTGGCCTGGAATAATAGAAGTGCCGCTGCTATTGCGTCCTTATTTGAGCTGGATGCAGACTTTATTAATGTAGTAGGGATTCACTGGACGGATCAGGCAGCCATAGAAAAGGCACATGACTATGGCTTAAAGGTTATATTTAAGGACTCCGCACTACATCTAGGAAAAGTAAAGGTAAAGCAGCTAGCGGATGATATTGCCGTGGTGCATGCCCGGATGCGTCTGCAAGGGCAGCGTGCAGTAGATGGAAGGGCTGCCGGCATACGTCAAAATCTCTTTATCTTTGTCGTACGCAGGCATGGAGATGCATGGCTATGTGTCTCAGCGCAGAACACAGACATTGTCCTAGGTGCAGAGACACATATCCGAGATGCAAATCAGCATCTAGTCCCTATAAGCTATCGCAGCTAGGCTTTAGCTAGGCATACCTGCAGGGGCATTAATTAAAGTAAAAGCTATCCATAACCTTCTTAGCTTGGGTAAAGTGCTTATCAAATTCATCTTTCTTAGCGGTATAGGTCAAGACATAAGCTTTGTTATCCTTTACATAATCATACTGTAGAAATTTCAAGTCAAAGCCATTGATATTGCCTTCGAAAATCAAGGAATGAAATTCAGTCTTGTCCACCTTCATCCGCTTGGTCTGGATAATCTCGCCTACCCCTTTCATCTGACCCTCTGTCATGGCAACAAAGCCGTCCAAGTCTAGATTTAGTCCCTCTAGGTCTTGCACCATTAAATTGATATTGGACACAAAGTCAGTATTGGAGTCCTTGCTGGGGATTTTTAAGAAAAAGGTAGTTCCATTTTCACCTGTCTCATCCAATACATAATCAGCCGGATAGGTCATGCCGTAGTCAGTCTCAATTAGTTCCACTTCCTTTACCTGCTCACAGCTCGCAAAGGCGAAAACCAGAAAGCTGATAAATATGAGCTTACAGCTTGACAACATTGGGGTATACATTTTTAACATCTTTTAGAATTTATTTTTACGCTTTAAGAAGCCCTTTCTTATACAAATCCAAGGCTTGCTGGAGGATCTTTCTAATAACCTTCACAGGCAAGTCCGCATGGGGATCAATCCTTAAAATCTTCATCCGAGTACGATTGCCCTGCTCTAAGTCCGGATGATCCAAGAGCTTGCCTTCAACCAGCAACAAATAGGGCTCATGCTTTTTCTTATCTATCCAAAGGTAACAAAAGGCCTTCTTCTTGTAGGTAAAACAAGGCATCCCATATTTAAGCAGCTCCGACACACAGGCATCCTGCGCCAGCACAATATCCCTAAGGGTTAGCAAACAACTTTTGTTGGGCTCCGCTTGCGCTAAATAATAGTTTTGAAGCACTTCCTGCATAGGATTTTTGTATGAATAAAGCCGCATCAGCCAACCCGACTAGTCGGATAGCACAAGCAGCCATTGGCTTGCATAAAGATACTAAAAGACTGATTTATAGCAAAGCCTTTAAAGCAAATTAATTCCTGCTACCCCTCCTCAATAGTAAGCTCGAAAGGACTTGCTTCTTTAGGCATTCGCTTCTAACTAGGTTCAACCACAGTAGGCATAAATAAAAGCCTAAATTGAAATTTAGCCTATGCATCTCAACGAAAAATAAGGATCTTTAAGCGCAGTAAAACGACAGGATGAAGACTAAAAGATTTAAGCAACTATTAACAGGGCTATTCGCACTCTTTAGCAGTATTAGCTTGGCCCAAGATCAAGCAAAGGAAATCTCGGCAATAAACAGCGAGTTAAACCTTCAAATAAGGCCTGATTTTCAGCAATTCTTCACAAATTGTTCCGGCCAAGGCAGTATCGCGATTTATGATCAGCAGCATAAACAGTGGATCCTATCTGATAGCACTGCGGTGCACCATGCTGCGCTTCCTGCATCTACCTTTAAGATTATTAATCTTTTGATTGCCTTAGAAACAAAGACCATTGCGGATGAGCATGCTATTGTAAAGTGGCCTGGAAGTATAGATACCCTGAAGTATGGCTATAGGCCGAATATCTACAAGGATATAAGCGTTAAAGAAGCCTTTGAAAAATCAGCTGGCTGGGCATTTATAGAATTAGCCTCCCAAATCGATCGCAATGTCTACCAAGACTACCTTACTGCTTGCCATTATGGGAATGCAGCTGTAGCTGAGTCAGATCCAGACTTCTGGAACTTTGGAGGGCTTGCAATTTCTCCTATGGAGCAGGTCAATTTGCTTAAAAATCTTTACACGGGCAATCTCCCCTTTTCACAGCGCAATATAGACATTGTCAAGCAGGTCATGCAAAGTGAACAAGAGGGATGCTATAAGATACATGCCAAAACGGGATGGACCATGGTAAACAATCAAAACATCGGCTGGTGGGTCGGTTACTTAGAAGGACCCGATACTGTTTATTTCTTTGCTACACAGCTAATACAAGACCGTTCACTAAATCGTACAGACTTTGGAAACTGCCGAAAGGAGATTACCAAAAATGCCTTTAAAGCCTTAGGCATACTGCATTGAGGCTAGGCACTATGCATAGGCAAGCAGGCTAGATCAAGCCAGATCTATTAAAAGCAAATACGGCGTTCAGCTCTAGCTGAACGCCGTATTTGGCTTGTGAACTAAGTTGGAATACTGTCTTCAAGCCCTTGCCATAGGCTATAAGAAGCCTATCCAACAACAGGACTGACGACAGAAACCTTCTTATCACTACGCTGTAGAGAGGCAACTATCGCAATTCCGGCCACTGCATACAGGATTAAGATTAACAAGCTCAATCCGCCCGCCTCAAACTCGGAAGGAATTAATTGACTTACCAAGGTCATAAATGACAAGCAAATTCCAGCCCCTAAAAAGTAGGTCGTACTCGTTAAGCTAGAAGCAACACCATAGTCGGCAGCTTTCATATCCCGGACGCCTAAGATCGATAAGCTGGTAAAGCAGAAGGTCATCCCTACCCCAGAGATACAGGCTGCCCCCATTAGTACCACAGGCAAGGCATGCCCCGTGTATACTGCTGAAAACAATAAGATAGCACCTAAGAGCATAAAGGACCAGCCAAATATCCCCATCTGTACTGGAGACAATCGCTTGGCAATATGGGGCAGGATAAATTTCGCAACCAAAGCCGATAAGATACTGAAAGGCACGAGCATTAAGCCGGCCTCAGCCGCTGTATGATTCATATCCTTCTGTAGCATTAAGGAGATTAAGAAGAGGAAGCCAATAAAGAAAGCGCCTAAGGTAAAGAAGCCTACATTGGACACGACTAAGGATTTATGCTTAAACAATTTTAAGTCGATAAGGGGCTCGGGTATAGTCTTTAATCGGCGGAATACAATAAGCAGTAATACCACCGCAAGGATAAGCGATCCCACAACCATAATAGGCTGCTCCTGAATATGTAATAACTCATGGGTGCCATAGATTAAGGCCAATAAGCCAAGTACCAAGCACAGGGCGGATATACTGTCTGTCTTTTGTTTGGATTCGAGCTTTTCATCTGCTGGCAGATAAATTAAAGCCAGTACTAAGGTGATTAATAGAATAGGGACATTAATCAGAAATACCCAGTGCCAGCTTAAATAGGTGCTTAAAAGTCCACCAATGGCGAGACCACTCCCTGAACCTATAGCTGCAAAGGAGCTAAAGATCCCAAGTGCACGATTGCGTTCTTGGTTTTCCCGGAAGGTATTGGTAACAATTGATAAGGCCGCTGGCATAATTAAGGCGGCACCTAGCCCTTGTAAAGCTCTAAAAAAGGCTAAGACATGAAAATTGGTTGCCAAGCCTGCGCCTAAAGAAGTAAGCATAAAAATCAGCCCACCTATTAGGAATATTTTCTTACGTCCAAGCTTATCCGACAATTTGCCCGCAATAATCAAAAAACCTCCGAAGAACAATACATACAAAGTCTGTAGCCACTGCACCATGTCCTCGCCAATCCCAAACTGTGCCTGAATAGAAGGCATGGTAAGGTTTATTATGGCGATGTCTAGGGCTTCTACAAAGGTGCCGACGGAGGCTAAGATTAAAATCAGATTTTTTCTGGACTGCATATTACTTGAAATTTCGGGCAAACTTATAAATAATAGAACAAAAGAGCTAGTTCAAATAAATATTCAGGACATTTAATTTTAATTGCACTTAATTATGATTCAATTGTACTATTATTTAGCTTTGTATGACTAAAAAAAGAACAGATGACAACAGCCACCTACAGTCTAGATGATAAGGACCTAGCCATACTCCGACTCTTGCAGCTAGATGCCAAGCTGAGCGTGCGGGATATTTCAGCACAAATCAACCTCAGCTCCACCCCCACACATGAGCGCATTAAGCGCATGGAAAAGCTAGGCGTGATCAAGGAGTACACCACCATCGTCAATCGAAAAATGGTGCAAAAAGGCATGATGGTTATCTGCATGGTCGCATTAAAAGCACATAATAAAGCCTTGGCAATAAAATTTATAGAGCAGGTAAGCCAGCTTAAAGAAGTGGTTGAATTTTACAATATAAGTGGGGACTTTGACTTTATGTTAAAGATCCTTGCCCCTAATATGGACGAATTTCATGACTTTTTTGTGAATCAATTGTCCGAGGTAGAAGGCATAGGACAGACCAAAAGCATATTTGTAATGAACAGCATTAAGGAAAGCAATCAAATCTTATAATAACAGCTTCGCTGGTCACTACCAAGCTATCTACAGGCTCTAAAAACAGCAGTGGGCCCAGCCATTACAGCAAAGCCCACAGCGCATTCTTACTGGCGCGACACGCTAGGCGTCTTGCTTACTTAGCCATTCAGCATAGCTAATCACCCCAAGGCTGGGTTGGCTCGCCCCTTCTAGCACAGCAATAAACTCCAACTGGTTGCCATCAGGATCATTAAAGTACAATGCTAAAGCAGGCATCCAAGCAAATACCATAGCCTCAGTCGATTGTTCTTTCAGGAAATTATAAGGCTTTAGTTTATGCTTCATTAAGAAGTCGGCTGCCGAATGCAGGATAAAGTCCTTTTCACAATAAAAGGCAAAATGTCTAGTTTGCAGATTTTCCTTTTGCTCCCACAGCCCCAACATCGCTTGCTTGTCCTTGCCAATCCACAAGAAGGCAATAGGCCTAGTCTCATCATAATGTGCTAATTCCAGTCCCAATACTTCGGTATAAAACAAGACTGCCGCGGCTAAGTCGCTTACTTGAATATGTGTTTCGTATAATCCTTTTATCATCATCTTTTAATTTAAATCTTTTGTTTCAACAATAATTTCTCTTTTCAAAAACAGGAATAACAAGGCTATAAATGGGCTTAGGGCAAATATCCCATAGAGGAAGACGGAGGCTTGGGTAGCACCCTCAATGCCACCAGGAACTTTAATACCCGCCATATTGGATACTAAGCCCGCTAAAGCAGCTCCAAAAGTTGTCGCCATCAATTGCACCGTAGTCACCGAGGAGGCTGCTAAGGCTTCCTCACCTTTTGGCGCCAAGGCAAATACCCGGGTCAAGAGATGTGGCCAGCCCATCCCGATGCCTACCCCAATCATAAATAGAAAAACAGCATTTATAACTATATACATAGGCGTCACAGCCTGCGTGCTGACTAGCGTTAAGCCCAACAAGCCTAAGAACATCAGTAAGGCTCCTAAGCGGATAATCCTAAAAACAGCCTTGCCCGTTACCCCAGAAAAGATTAACGAGGAGAAGGTCCAACCAAAGGCAATTAATACCGTTAAGTAGCCGGACTGCAAGGGAGAAAAGCCATAGATCGTCTGTGCAAAATAAGGCACATAGATCTCTATAGCAGTGGCAGTCATCAGCAGCGTCATAATTGCATAGGTAATGCCCAGTCCATTTTTAAGGCTGTAAGCTCCCGTGGGCAGTAAGCGAAGTCCGCCCTTGCGCTCCTTATAGATTAAGACATACAAGAAAAGCAAGGCCAAGACAAGCCCCGTAATATTAAATACAAGGTAGTCAGAGATGCTTCCGATGGAAACCGCCAGCGCAGCCAACACCAACATGCTCAGTTTAAAGTAAGGCAGCTCAGGCACTGAGGCTTTACCGTGGCTTTTTGGTAAAATCAAGGTACTGATAACAAAGATTAGGGCGCAGATAATAAGCAAGACCCCAAAAGCCCAGCGCCATTGATTGATCTCGGCAAATATGCCACCAATAAATGGTCCAGAAAAGGCTGCAATGCCCCACATACCCGAGATCAAAGCCATGGCTCTAGACCAAAGCTTAGCCTCAAAAACTATGCGAACCATAGCATAAGACAAGGCAAAGAGCAAGCCCCCACCAAAGCCTTGCACAAACCTGCCCGCCAGTAAGACAAACATATTGGGCGCCAAGGTACAGAGCAAGGAGCCCAGCGCAAAGATCAGAATCGCATATTGGTAAGCTTTCCGTGGGCCCAAGGCGGCTAGCCTATTGGTAGAAACGACCGAGCCGATTACCGAGGCTACAACAAATAAGGTGGTATTCCATGCATAATATTCAAGGCCGCCAATCTCTTTAATTATCGAGGGCATTACCGTAGTGGCTAAATAGACATTTGTCGCATGTAACATCACCCCTAGCGCTAAGGCAATAGCCCTAATGCCGTTTCCATTGGAAAAGAGTGTGGACCAACTGGCTGTAGTAGTTATTGCTTTATTTTCAGTTTCATTCATCGCTATCTAATTTACCCTACAAATGTCGATAGTAGTCTAAACAATTACAATCGCAATTATTCGGAATCTATTGCACATACTACGGAATGCAGAAAAATCCTAACAAAATAAATAGAAAGTTGAGCGTATATGCCTGTGAAGTTGCAAGGCCTAGGGCCAGAAATTTAGAAGATCCCCCTTGTTATAAGATTAAAATTGATCCCGATATAAATTGGGTGAAATACCGGTATGGGTCTTAAAAAATCGATTAAAATATGCGGGATCATCAAAGCCCAGAATATAAGCACATTCCTTTACCGACTTAGAGCTGTGCTTTAAGAGGTACTGACTTTCGCGTAAAACTCTTTCATGAATTACTTGCAATGCCGTAAAGCTCGTCTCTTCCTTGACAACCTCTGTCAAATGCTTTGCCGTAATCCCCAGATGTGCCGCATAATCCCCTACGGTCTTCCATTTCAGAAAGTTGTCATCTATCAAGCGCTTAAACTGATAGGTAAGCTGATAATTACGGTTCATATTCTTCTGAAAGCCCAGCAAGCAGTACTCGCAGGCACGATTATAGGTGTAGAGGATCTCCAACAGAATCAAGCGTATCACATCCAAATGGTAGGCAGCCTTGCCTTCCAGCTCTTGCCTTAACTGATCAAATTTAGCCGCCACTAATTTAAAGTCATTTTCAATCTTAAATACAGGCGGATAACTAGAATTCAAGGTTAAGAGTTCATCAACAAGCTCGTCCCTCAGAAACATCTTCTGCAAGAAAGGCTTATAGAAAAACAATTGAACGACCTCCAAATCCTCCGTAGCATCCTCACAACTATAGGTGGTATCAGGTGATAAGATAGACATCATATGCTTACCTAGTACAAAGCTATGATAGCCAATATAAATAGACACTTGCCCTTTTAGACAAAGTAAAATGCTGTAATAGGCATTTTGCTGAGGACAAGTTGTAAATAGCTTATCCAGCTGCTTTGTATAATAAACTTCAAATGCTAACATCGACATAAAGATAATAAAAGGAAATTTAAAGAAAGGCTTTGCAGAAGACTGTTTTTTTTAGCGTATAAATGACTGTATTTTCTAAAAAATAATTTATTTTTAGTGTAGCACTTCGTATTCGCTACAACAATTAAAACTGAAAAGATGCAATGGAATCCAGAAACATATAAT
>JASLCA010000133.1 GCA_030146225.1 Sphingobacterium sp.
GTCACTCTTAAATAAATAATCAGTCCGTGTAAATGCCTTCTTTGCCTGCGGCCCAATAGCTTACGAAACAGGCTATAGCTAGCCAACAAGCAGCTGTGGGACCAAAAAGTTCCATCCCCATTATTGTACAAGCGATGGGGGTTTTGGTACATCCAGCAAATACTGCGACAAAGCCCATTGCTACCAGCAGCGCCATTGGCAAGGGGATAAAGATACATAAGGCATTGCCCAGCGTAGCTCCAATAAAGAATAAAGGGGTTACCTCACCCCCCTTAAAGCCTGCGCTTAGGGTAATGGCCGTCAATATTATTTTAACCAGAAAATCATAGTTTGGAAGTTCCGTATCAAAAGCTGCTAGTAGTGTAGGCAGCCCTAAGCCTATATGTCGTGTGCTATGGGAGAACGAAACCCATAAGATAATTAGTAGCCCAGCGATAACAGGCCGTATAAGCGGCTGTTTAAGCAGCTTAAATAGTTTTCCAGCCAACTTGTTGCTTTGTACAAACAACCTAGCTGTAAGCCCGTAAATCACGGCTGCTAACAATGCCCAGGCGATACTGCTTGGCGTTAGTGCTGGAAATACACTCAACTGTGGGTAATGACTGTGTTGATTGCCATAAAGATTACAAATATAACCTGCTAAAAAGGCGGAAAGCAGGGTAGGAAGCAAGGCCCAATAGGCAGATTTTCTCCAGCCGACAATTTCCAAAGCAAAGATTAAGCCTGCCCAAGGCGTGCCAAATAGGGAAGAGAAGCCCGCAGCCATGCCACAGCTCAACAAGATCCTGCGCGCGCTGTGGTCAAAATTAAAGAAGCGCGCAAACTGATCCGCTATGCTGGCTCCATACTGTATGGCGGTTCCTTCACGACCAGCAGATCCTCCAAAAAGGTGGGTAGTCAAGGTACTGCCAATAATAAGTGGCGCCATGCGTAAAGGCAGGGGCTCAGTTGGTAATTTATGTTCCTTCAGGATGAGCTTGTTCCCACCCTGTACAGCCTGCCCGTAGCGGTTATAAAGCCATACGATAAGCAGCCCGGCAAGCGGCAGGAAATACAGTATCCATAGATTACGCTCCCTGAACTCTGTAGCCTGCGTAAGCAAGTACAAAAATAGGGCAGAGCAACTGCCTACCAATAGCGCAATCAGCAAGATAATGCTGAGCCATTTTAAAACTATATGTACTGTAGCCCGAATTGCCGTCATTATACTTGCCTATGGGCGAATTAAAAAGGAAGCCCTTAGCAAAAACTAACCAGTAAAGCTATCCAACCAATAATCATAAACAGGCCTCCAAGCGGGGTTATAGGGCCTAAGAAACGGAAGTTTACCTTCCAATGGTTTGCAAAGGCCAAGAGGTAGATGCTGCCTGAAAACAATAAAGTCCCTAAGATTATGCCATAAGCCGCTAAGCGAACTGCATATTCTGTAAAGTCTGCCTGATACCCAATAATCAAGAGCGCCAATGCAGCATACATCTGATACCGGACGCCCACCTCAAAGGAAGCTAGCTTTTCTTCTGGAAGAAACTTTTTAAAGGCATGCGCCCCAAATGCACCGAGTATAATAGCTAAACTCGCTAATACAGCTGCGATAATCAATACAATGCTACTCATTAACTATTCTTTTTTATCTTTTCAATAAGCTCTTCTTCAGCAAGTCCTCCTGTATGGTCCCAAGTTTTGACACCTGCCTTGTACAACTGTAGACGCGGAATTCCATTTACATTTAGTTCCTTCAGCAAAGCTCCATTGGTATCTGCATCAATATAAACCACCTTTACCTTATAGCTTTTGTTCAGTGCAATCTTTTCCAAATAGGGCTTAATCACCTGACAAGGACCACACCATTTAGCCGTAAAGTCGATTAAAACTAAATTATGGGATTTTGTAATCTTTTCAAAGTCAACCATGGTCAAGCCCTTCAGATCCTTCTCTTTGGCTGAGGAGTTTTCGGCATTCAACTTTAGTAAACCACCTTCAAGCTCATATACTTCAAATCCTTCTTGTGTTAAAAGCTTAGCAGCCTGTGCGCTACGTCCGCCACTTAAACAATAAACATAGATAGGCTTTTTCTTATCGAGTGTATTTATGCCGCTTTTAAAAGCATCCTTGTTATTCCAATCTATATTTTTTGCCTTTGGCAAATTCTCTTTTGCATACTCTTCAGCCGTGCGCACATCGAGTAGCTGCGCTTTTCTTTGCTTGCTCTGCTTTGCAAAGTCGGCAGGGCTTAACTTCGTCTGCGCGATGCCAACGCAAGAAACTAAAAGGCTCAGGGATAAAATTAAATACTTCATATACAAGTAAAGGTAAACAATAGTTGACGGGAATGGAAGCGTAAGAAAACATTATGTAAAGGCAATAGGCTTGGAAAACCCAAGCCTATTGTCTTTATAGGAACTTATTTTTTTGTGATTTTATAGAGGTAGCCCGCATCGGTCACGGCAAAGATCTCACCGTCCTTACCTTGTACGACATCGCGAAAGCGTTGACCTTCTTTAGCCAATAGACGCTCTTCGCCAACAACCTTATTGTCCTTAATAACTAGACGTGCAATATGCATACTACTCAGACCTCCAGCAAAAAGGTTGTTTTTCCATTCAGGAATTGCATCAGCTGTGTAGAATATTAATCCACTAGGGGATAAAACGGGGTCCCAATAATACACTGGTTGCTCCATGCCTTCATGCTGTTGGATAACGGGATCTCCAATCTGCTTGCCACTATATTCTAGACCATAGGTGATCGTAGGCCAACCGTAGTTTTTGCCTGCTTCAACAAAGTTTAGTTCATCTCCACCACGTGGTCCAAACTCCGTTTCCCATAAGTCAGAAGTCTCCGGATGTAAGGCAATCCCTTGCACATTTCTATGCCCATAGCTGTAGATTTCAGGCAAGGCATCTTTATTGCCTTCAAATGGATTGCCCGCGGCAGCCTTCCCATCTGTAGTAATACGTAGGATTTTTCCTAGTGCTGACTTTAGATCTTGTGCTAAAGGCCTGGTTTCTAATTCGGATCTTTCCCCTGTGCTGACTAACAAATTTCCAGTCTTATCAAAGATTATACGTCCGCCATAGTGCAGCTTGCCTTTAAAGGTTGGCATAGCCCTATAGATTACACTTGCATTTTCAATTGTTTTCTCATCATCAGCCAAGCGTCCTTTGGCCACAGCCGTATGATTTCCAGCTGCTACTGGCTCCGCAAAGACCCAGTAAACCATCCTATTGCTTGCAAAATCAGGATCTAAAGTCAGTCCGAGCAGACCTCCCTGGGCTTGATCATCTACCTTAGGCAGTCCCGTAATAGGAGCGGAGAGCGTACCATCTGCCGCCGCAATGCGTAGGACGCCTGCCTTCTCGGTAATCAATAGGCGACCATCCGGCAAAACAGCAATTCCCCAAGGAGATTTTAACTCCTTTGTTAAGATGCTATGCGTTATTGGCGTGCTTGTCTTAACGCCAGCCACACGAGTTTGACCTTCAAATGCAGGGGCATAATCCGTGTTAGCCTTATTACTTTCCACAGGAGGATATATACTATCCGTAAGATTGGGTTGCTCAGTGCTCGTATTCGAATTTGCGTTGTTACCACAAGCCATTAGCAGCAAGCTACTAGAAGCTAATAAAAAAGCAGGGAGTTTAGATTTCATGATAATGTATGTTTAGGTATTATACGCAAAATAAGAAATTTTGTTTTAGAATTATAATAGAATAAAAAAAGCCTGCGTACAATTTGTACGCAGGCTTCTATATTTTGTAGTATACTACTTACTCAGCAATAACATCGAAAGGAACTTGAACTTTCACTTCTTTGTGTAAGTTTAAGTTAGCGATGTATTCACCTAAAGTTTTAGGCTCAACTTCGAAAGTAATACGACGACGGTCAACATCAAAACCTTGGGCTTTCAAAGCATCAGCAATTTGGATGCTGTTTACTTTACCAAAGATTTTACCAGTTTCGCCTGCTTTAGCACCGATAGAAAGCTTAACGTTTTCTAATTTAGTAGCTAATTCAGTCGCATCTTTTTTAATTTTCTCTTGTTTGAATTGCGCTTGTTTAATGTTTTCTGCAAGAACTTTCTTAGCAGAAACAGTAGCCAAAGTAGCAAAACCTTGAGGGATCAAGTAGTTACGACCGTAACCTGGCTTAACAACTACTACATCGTCTTTCTCGCCCAGGTGTTTAATATCTTGTTTTAGAATAACTTCCATGTTGTCTCCTCCTTATTTTAATGAATCTGTTACGTATGGCAATAAACCGATAATACGCGCACGTTTAACAGCTTGAGCAACTTTACGTTGGAATTTCAATGATGTACCAGTAAGACGACGAGGTAAGATTTTACCTTGATCATTCACAAATTTCAACAAGAAGTTTGCGTCTTTGTAGTCGATGTATTTAATACCGTTCTTTTTGAAACGACAGTATTTTTTACGGTTGTCCTCTACTTTAGGGGCAGTTACGTATTGGATATTTTCGTTAGCCATTAGTTTGATGCCTCCTCAGTTTTAGTTTCCTTTTTTTTGTTAAACGCTCCACTGCGTTTTTTCTCGTTGAATGCTAATGCATGTGGCTCTAATGCGATTGTTAAGAAACGCATTACACGCTCATCGCGTTTGTATTCAACTTCTAATTTTTTGATTAATTCTCCTGGAGCCTTGAATTCAGTTAAGTAGTAAAACCCAGTGCTTTTTTTCTGGATAGGATACGCTAACTTTCTCAAACCCCAATTGTCTTCAGCGACAATTTCGGCTCCGCCTTCTGATAGGATACTTTTGAATTTTGCGATTGTTTCAGTCGCAGCCTCCTCAGAAAGCAACGGGGTAAGAATGATTACAGATTCGTACTGTTGCATTTTTTAATAATTATGTTAATTAAATCTTGTTCTCCGAACTCACGGAAGTGCAAAGATAAGAATTTTTATTAAAAATAAATATATTTTTTTGTGAAATTATGACATCATCTGTCCAGTTGTATAGTACCAGCTACCATTTAACTTTTTGAAGGAGGATTTCTCATGGTGAATCTCTACTTCTCCCGCAGCATTGAGGTAATGCGCCTTGAACTCTACCACGCTATCGCTTGCCGAAAGCACTTCCAGCTGCATCCATTTATTCTCGGCTGCCCATTGTGCAATAGCGGGCTTGTGTTGCAAGCGGCGCTGAGCAGGGAAGAAGCTGTCGTAAATAAAGTCTACCATGCCCTTAGTAAAGGCACAGTAGCGCGCCCGCATCAGCTGCTCTGCGGTTTCGGCAGCAGCCAGCTTCGCATGTATGGGGGCGCAGCAATCTTCATAAGTTTTACCCGAACAGCAAGTGCATGTATTCATCTGTTGATCTATATTAATTTCTACGGCGAAGATAGAAATATTATTATTGTCATAATTGTGTTGAATAGCAAAAACTGTAAAATATCGAAAGACAATAAACGTTCTGAATTTAAACTAACACAATTTCTATGACAACGATAAAGAATGAATTAATTGGAACTTGGAAACTCCTATCGTATATAGAATTGCCTATTTCAGGAACTGACTCCTTATTTCCCC
>JASLCA010000136.1 GCA_030146225.1 Sphingobacterium sp.
GTAGAACCATGCGCTACACATTCAGCACCGATTTTCTTGGCATAATTGGCAATCGCTGTGGCCTGACAAACACGCTCAGCGGATACCGAAAGTGGGTAGGTCGCATTCTTTAATACATTTCCAAATATCAAGTATTTAATGGTATCACGGTAATAGTCCGCTGTTTCATCAATAGCTGTATGGGAGGTAACGCCCAATGCATAGGCTCTTGCCTCTATAGCTACTAGTTCTGCATCAGAAAAGCCACCTGTATTCACGACTACCGAGTGAACCTCAAGTCCTAAATCTTTCGTTAGATAGATACAACAGAATGAAGTATCTAATCCACCGCTAAACGCTAATACTACTTTTTTCATCTTTTACTTAAATATATCCACTAGTATGCTAGCTTCATGTTTATAAATTATATTCCTTTTACCGTACGGGTGCCTACTGGCAATAGCGTTGCGATAATCTTCTTCGTGGACCGAAACAGCTTTGCCTCAATACGCTTTAAAAGGGACTGTTTCTTAACAATCCTTTCTAGACGCTCTTTAGCTTCGGCTTTACGCTGAATCTTTTCCTTTAATTCTCTTTCCTTATCTATAGGATTCCAGAGCATAGCTGTACACATACAGTTCTTACGCTCCTTACTCACCAAGATATCAAAGTTCACACAGGATTGACATCCTTTCCAGAATTCTTCATCTTGTGTCAATTCAGAATAGGTAACTGGCTCATAGCCTAAGTCCGAGTTAATCTTCATCACGGCTAATCCTGTAGTCAATCCAAAGATCTTTGCCTGCGGAAACTTCTCCTTAGACAGTTCAAATACCCGCTTCTTAATAGCCTTGGCTAAGCCTACCTTCCTAAAGTCAGGGTGTACAATCAAGCCTGAGTTGGCCACATAATCCCCATGACTCCAGGTTTCAATATAGCAGAAGCCAGCCCATCGTCCATCTCTATGGAGCGCAATCACGGCTTTTCCTTCTTCTATCTTGCGCGCCACATATTCTGGCTTACGACGTGCAATACCTGTACCACGAGCCTTTGCGGACTCAAACATTTCATCACATATTGCCTCTGCATAAGGAATATGTACAGGGCTAGCGGGGATAATCAAAAAATCTGAAAGTGTCATCTAAGATGTCGACCTAAATTAAAGCGCACGTAAGTGCTAAAAAACAATTAACAGCTATGGGAATCATCGAGCTGGATGATAATAGGATGAGAGCTTGCCTGCCTCCGAATCAAGCTCGAGGCAGCATAGGTCGTCGAAATCGTAAAATTGGACAACGCAGCATATCAAAAGCAGCAAAAAATCTCCATACAGACTTCTGCTGAAGCTGTTGAGACATTTGACTATTTACTTTTAAACATTTCATTTATTGTACAATTATGTATTTTTTGACATTACAAAAGTAGAAAATATTTTTTTTGTTTTATGCAATACTATGGTAGTTTTTTTGATAAAACAATATTTTGAACCTTTACTTACCGTCGATCTAATACTTTGACTCCAAATTCTTTAAAAGGTTTAAAATTCGTCACTATCGTGTAAACGAATGCCTAAAATTTTTAATATGCCATTAAATTCGATATTTTTGTCAAATATTAATAGAAAAAAGATGGTTGGTCCAAGTATTATTTTTTACATTTTCTTTGCCGTTCCCTACATATTTGTCATGTATTGGCTTATCAAACAAGACAAAAAAAAATATGTATGGGGCCTACTGGTTGTAACAATCATCGGCATTTTAGGGATTGTTGTCTCCCAACGTGCAAGTAAAAATGCAATTGAGAACTACAAACAACATCAAAAAGATGCGCGTGAGGTAGAGCATGAGGCTGATTCAGTACATAATAAATAAGGCTGGGGAATTCCCCAGCCTTATTTATTATTATTTTGTTATGCCTTCAAGTTTAAATAGGAACGCATAGTTTAAGGCGAGATCCTTAAGGTAATCAAACCTGCCCGAAGCCCCACCATGACCATACTCCATATCGGTCTTTAAAAGAATCACATTATTTCCTTTCTTATGCACCCGAAGCTTTGCAACCCACTTAGCAGGCTCAAAGTACTGCACTTGACTATCATGTAGTCCAGTCGTGACCAAAAGGTTAGGATATTCCTTGGCTTCTATATTTTCATAAGGCGAATACGACTTCATATAGGCATAAGCCGCTGCTTGATTGGGATTCCCCCACTCATCATACTCATTTGTCGTCAATGGAATTGTTTCATCCAACATGGTATTGACCACATCCACAAAGGGTACTTGTGCAATCACCCCATTCCAAAGCGTCGGTGCAATATTAATCACCGCTCCCATCAATAAGCCGCCGGCACTTCCACCTTGCGCATAGAGATGCTTTTCGGTGGTATAGCCTGCTTTGACCAAATACTTCCCACAATCAATAAAGTCCGTAAAGGTATTCATCTTCTTCATCAACTTCCCGTCTTCATACCAGTGGCGGCCCATCTCCTCGCCTCCACGTATATGCGCAATTGCATAGGCAAAGCCTCTATCCAACAAGCTTAAACGGGAGGGGTTGAAGCTAGGATCCATGGACGATCCATAGGAACCATAGGCATACAAGAGTAAAGGTTGGGCTGCATTTTTCTGAAATCCTTTTTTATACACAATAGAAATAGGCACTTGCGTCCCATCTGCTGCTGTGGCCATTAAGCGCTTGGTTTCATAGTTTTGCTTGTCGTATCCACCCAATACCTCTTGCTGTTTCTTCAATTCAGCCGTCTTTGCCTGCATATTGTAATCATAGGTGGACAAAGGGTTGATTAAGGATGTGTAGCTATAGCGCAGTATATTGGTATTGTACTCCACATTGGTACTTGCAAAGGCCGTATAGGCCTCTTCATCAAAAGGCAGGTAATGCTGAGCATCCCCATGAAGGGACTGTATTAGCAATTGCGTAAGCCCATTCTTACGCTCGGATACCACTAAGAAGTCCTTAAATTCATCCAACTGAGATACCAGAACATCTTCTCGGTGTGCAATAAACTCCTTCCAATTAGCCTTACCAGTATTGTCCAAAGGGCTTTGCATCACTTTAAAGTTCCGCGCACCATCTGCGTTTGTTAAGATTAAGAAGCGATCTTCAAGTGCAGTTACCGAATACAAAACATCCTTTTGACGAGGCTGAAATGAACGCAGGGATTCAGTAGGCTTGTCGGCATCCAAGAAGAAGACTTCCGAAGAAAGGGTACTCTCTGAGTATACCTGTATGTACTTGCCATTTTTAGACTTCTCTACCCCGATATAGTTGGTATTATCCTTTTCATCATAGATCACTACATCCTGCGTGCTAGCTGTGCCCAAGGTATGCCGCTTAATCTTTTCGCTCAGAAGCGTTTTAGGATTTTTGGCCGTGTAGAATAGGGTCTTATTGTCATTGGCCCATACTGCGCCGCCTGTTGTGCGTGCAACACGATCTGTGAGTATTTCGCCTGTCGCTAAGTTTTTTACATGCAGGGTATACTCGCGCCTAGAGACCGTATCTACCCCATAAGCTAAAAGCTTGTTGTCGGGACTAACCGAAAAGCCGGATGCGGCATAATAGGCATAGCCCTCCGCCATCTGGTCTACATCCAGCAATACCTCTTCTGGAGCATCCAGACTCCCCTTTTTACGGCAAAACTTAAAGTATTGCTTGCCTTCTTCTG
>JASLCA010000170.1 GCA_030146225.1 Sphingobacterium sp.
TGGATTACTTTGTGGTCAATGTGAGTTCGCCCAATACCCCAGGTCTAAGGGATTTACAAGAGAAGGAGCCGCTGACAAAGTTATTAAATACCCTTCAGGAATTAAATGCGAAAAAGGCAAGTCCAAAGCCTATCTTATTAAAGATTGCGCCTGATTTGACAGACTCCCAGTTGGATGATATTGTGGATATTGTAAAGGATACACAGATTGCAGGGGTGATTGCGACCAATACGACTATTAATCGAGAAGGCTTAAAGAGTCCTGCGGCCTTAGTCGCAGAAGCTGGAGGCGTCAGTGGGAAGCCTTTGACAAAGCGTTCTACGGAGGTGATTCGCTATTTAGCGACGAAGTCCAATCGGGCATTCCCTATTATTGGGGTAGGCGGGATTCATTCTGCGGCTGATGCCTTGGAGAAGCTAGAGGCAGGCGCTTCCTTGGTGCAGGTGTATACCGGCTTTATCTATGAGGGGCCGGCATTGGTAAGTGCGATATGTAAAGAGCTCTTAAAGTAGGCCTAGCTTATAAAAAAAATGCTGCTTCGATTGGAAGCAGCATTTTTTTTGTCTTTATTTTTTGAGGATCGATTTCTTGTCCCCATCGACAATAATATCGATTAAGTTTTTCTGGCGTAGGCCTTTGCTGGCTACATCCCATTTCTTGCCACTAAGTCCTGTGGCTTCCTTGACTTGAATAATGTCGATCGCTGTTTCTCCCAACTGGGCAAGCACTAACTTCTCTTCATCGCTCAATTCAACTACGATTTCGGCTTTTTCAGGACGCATCTGCGGGAAGAAAAGAACCTCTTGTATGGATGGGTTGTTGGTTAAGAACATAATCAATCGGTCCATGCCAATGCCCAGCCCAGAAGTTGGCGGCATGCCGTATTCTAAGGCGCGTAGGAAGTCTTGGTCTATAAACATGGCCTCATCATCTCCTTTTTCCGACAAGCGCATCTGATCTTCGAAACGCTCGCGTTGATCGATTGGATCATTTAGTTCCGAATAGGCATTTGCCACTTCCTTGCCACATACCATTAATTCAAAACGCTCGGTCAATTCAGGATTGTCTCGGTGTTTCTTTGTCAAGGGTGACATCTCGATTGGATAATCTGTGATAAAGGTTGGTTGGATATAGTTTCCTTCACATTTCTCGCCAAATATTTCGTCGATTAACTTGCCTTTACCCATGCTTTCATTTACAGGAATGCCCATGCCTAGCGCTGCCTCGCGTATTTCCGCTTCGGACTTGCCGCTAATGTCAAAGCCTGTAAAGTCAATAATAGACTGCGCCATAGTCACACGTTTAAAAGGGGCTTTAAAGTCTATTTGATGCTCGCCAAAAGTAGCCTTGGTGGTGCCATTTACACTTACGGCACAGTGCTCTACAAGCTTTTCCGTAAATTCCATCATCCAGTTGTAGTCCTTGTAAGCTACATAGATTTCCATTACCGTAAACTCTGGATTATGGGTTCTGTCCATGCCTTCGTTGCGGAAGTTTTTAGAAAACTCATAGACGCCATCAAAGCCACCTACAATTAATCTCTTAAGGTATAGCTCATTGGCAATACGCAGGTACAATGGGATGTCCAAGGCATTGTGGTGCGTCATAAATGGACGTGCAGCCGCTCCTCCAGGGATGGATTGCAATACGGGTGTTTCCACCTCCATATAGCCTGCATTATTAAAGTATTCGCGCATCGCCGTATACATCTTTGAACGCTTCACAAAGGTTTCTCTATTTTGTGGGTTCACGATTAAGTCTACATAACGCATGCGGTAGCGTTGCTCTGGATCTGTGAAAGCATCATATGTCTTGCCATCTGCTTCTTTAACTACAGGAAGTGGACGCAAGGATTTTGTCAGCAAGATTAATTTTTCAACATGTATGGAGACTTCACCTGTCTGGGTGGTAAAGACATAGCCTTCTACACCGACAATATCCCCAATGTCCAATAGCTTCTTAAATACTGTATTGTACAAGGTCTTATCTTCGTCGGGACAGATGTCATCTCTTTTTACGTAAGCTTGTAAACGACCAGTCGCATCTTGTAGCTCCATAAAGGAAGCGCTACCCATTACACGTCGGCTCATAATACGGCCCGCGAAACGAATGCTTTTATAGTTAAGTTTATCTCTTTCGTAGTTCTCTAAAATGTCGGCAGCAGATACGTTTACCTTAAATTCTTCAGCAGGATATGGGTTGATGCCCAAGTCGATAATGGCTTGAAGATTTAATCTACGTTGTTGTTCCTGTTCGGATAATACAGTACTCATGGTATGCTATAAAATAAGTAAAAAGTATAAAAAACAGCTGATTCCACAACTTAATAACTCCAAAGAGTAGGGGGCGGGAAGGCAGGCTGTTATTACTGAGGAACAAAAGTAGCAAAAAAAGAAAGATTATAGGAGCAATTTAAAAATAGAATCCAGTGCTTAGGTGGAATTGTACTACAATTATTCGTTTAATCTGCTTAGAAAGATTTATATTTACGCCGTGTTAGGAGTTTATAAGGAAAAACGAAACAATATGCATAAACATTGTCTTGTTTTTGTTGAAAATAAAAATTATCTTTGCACCTCAATTGTTGAATAGTAAGTAATCATAAAGATAAAATGAAAAAAGATTTGCACCCATCAAACTACAGATTAGTAGTTTTTAAAGACATGTCTAACGACTATGCTTTCATAACTAAATCATGTGTAGATACAAAAGAGTCAATCACTTGGGAAGATGGTACTGAATATCCATTAATTAAATTGGAGATTTCTCATACATCACACCCGTTCTATACTGGTAAAATGAAATTGGTTGATACGGCTGGTCGTATTGATAAATTCCGTAGCCGTTACAACAAGAAGTAATTCTTATTACGGTTTTAGGTTAACTGAAGAATATCCCGATGAGTTCGTCTTATCGGGATATTTTTATGTACTTTTATCTTACTATGATGGAAGTTGTATTGCATGATCGTGCGCTATGGCGTGATGACTTATTACCGTTGTCCTATACAAGACCTGTAGGCAATCTGAGGATTGGCGCGCTAACTTTGGATGAGAAGTGGCGGCATATATTTGGCACGCAGGTACATTTTTATACAGAGCCTTACCTACAAGAGAAATTTCCAGCTCCCCAGCTGGATGCTGCGAATAGCTATTTGGTGATTCGCGCAAATCTTATCCCTGATGCTGCTTTTATAGCTAGCCTTAAGCAACTTGCAGTAGGCAGTATGCTTATGCAAGGGGATCATTGGCTCGCTTATCATACGGGCAGTTGGGAGGAAGCCCCCGACCTTAGCTTATTGAAGTCCGAAACCTATACGAAAGCGCTTGACGCGCTGACCTATCCCGAAGATATTTTCTTACTAAATGCAACCCAAATCAAATTTGATTATGATTTGCTTGTGGCTGATAAACTTTCCGCTGCCCTTTCGCCGACCAATACCCTGCTTGGCGATAAGCTCTTCCTGGGCGCGCGCGTATTTGCTGAATGCTGTACCTTTAATACCTTGGAAGGCCCGATCTATATCGATGATGATGCCATTATTGAGGAGGGCAGTAACCTGCGCGGACCCATTGCTATTGGAAAGCATGCCCGGGTTAAGATGGGCAGCAAGCTCTACCCCAATGTAACTGTTGGGCCAGGCTCTACTATTGCAGGTGAGGTTAACAATGCTGTATTATGGGGCAATGCCAGCAAGGGACATGATGGGTATTTGGGTTGCTCTGTATTGGGCGAAGGCTGTAATATTGGCGGGGGTTCCGCAAACTCTAATATGCAAAACAATTGGAAAGCGGTCTCACTCTACAATTATAGCAAGCATGCCTACAGAAATACCGGGAAGCTAAAGATAGGCTTGTTTATGGGCGATTACGCAATGTGTGGAATAAACTCCAGCATCACCACGGGCTGTGTTATCGGCGTGGGAGCTCAGTTGGCAATATCCACGATTATTCCGAAATTTGTGCCTGATTTTCTATGGCAGACGGATTCCAAGAAGGAAGCCTATCAGTGGCCTAAATTTGAGAAGATGATGGAGCAAAGAGCGCTGCTGCGTAAGGAAGCATGCGCTGAAACAACCTTAAAAATATTATGGCAGGTGTTTGTGAAAGCAAATCACGGCAATGAAAAAAATATAAAATAGATAAATATATATTATGCGTAAAAAAATTGTTGCGGGAAACTGGAAGATGAATTTGGATTATGAACAAGGCTTGAGTTTATTCTCTGAGATTGTTAATATGGTTAAGGATGAGGTTGTAGGAGATCAAGAGGTGGTCGTTTGTAGCCCAGCTATCCACTTATCCAGTATCGCAAAATTGGCCAGTGGCAAGGTTGCTGTTGGCGCTCAAAATATACATCAAGCAGCTTCTGGTGCATACACTGGAGAGATTTCTGCTACGCAGGTAAAATCTGTAGGGGTAAACTATGTTATCTTAGGTCACTCCGAGCGTAGAGCTTACTTTGGAGAGACTGATGCACTCTTGGCTGAAAAGGTTAATATGGCTCTGGAGCATGATCTAAAGCCTATTTTCTGTATTGGCGAAACCAAAGAAGAGCGTGAAGAAGGTCGTTTCTTTGCCGTTATTAAAACCCAATTGACGGATGCTGTCTTTCATTTGCCAGCTGCCGAATTTTCAAAATTGGTATTGGCTTATGAGCCTGTTTGGGCAATTGGCACGGGCTTGACTGCTTCTCCTGAGCAAGCACAAGAGGTACATGCCTTTATTCGTCAGACTATTGCAGCGCAATATGATCAAACGATTGCGGACAATACAACCATCCTATATGGTGGTAGTTGTAATCCGAAGAATGCTAATGAGTTGTTTTCACAAGCAGATATCGATGGTGGATTAATTGGCGGAGCTTCGCTAAAATCACGCGACTTCTTAGACATTGTGAAAGCTTTTAATACAAAATAATGAGATATACCGCGGTTACTTTTCTTGCCTCTGCCATGGAAGATTGGCAAAAGGACTTATTGATTGATGCGTTGGCTGATGTGGGTTTCGACACCTTTGAGGATATAGAAAATGGATTTAAAGGCTATATTCCTACAGCGAATATGGATGTGCAATCCTTAGAGACCGCATTGCTGCATCATGCAGAAGGCTTTGAAATTCAGTATAGTATCGCCGATTTGGAGGATCAAAACTGGAATGAGCTTTGGGAGAGTAATTTCAACCCTATTGTTGTGGATGACTTATGCTATGTACGTGCTACCTTCCATGCAGCACGTCCTGAAATCCCTTATGAGATTGTGATTGATCCAAAGATGTCCTTTGGAACGGGGCATCATCAGACTACCTCGATGATGCTTTCTTACATTCTCGAAAACCAATTTGAGGGGAAGACTGTTCTAGATATGGGCTGCGGTACAGGTATCTTATCCATCTTAGCTGCAAAGCGTGGAGCTACCTCCATATTGGCGGTAGATTTTGATGATATCTGTGTAGCGAGTGTAGCTGAAAATAAGTTGCTAAATAAGATTGACAATATTGAGGCTGCACTGGGTTCCAAGGAAGTTCTAGTGGGCAAGCATTTTGATATTATCTTAGCGAATATAAATAGAAATATCTTGCTCGATCAGCTGGAGCAATATAGTCTTTCTCTTAATCCAGATGGCGTATTGTATATCAGTGGCTTTTACGATGGGGATGACTTGACTATTCTCTGTGAAAAAGCAGCAGATTATGGCTTCGGTATTGAAAGCAAGAAAGTACAGGCAAGCTGGTGTTCAGCGAAATTTGTAAGAAACAAATAATATGCGCATTCATTTTATAGCCATTGGGGGAGCAGTGATGCACAATTTAGCTATTTCATTAGCTGAACAAGGGCATCAGGTCACCGGATCTGATGATCAGATTGTGGAGCCATCGAAGTCTAGGCTTCAGCAGGCGAAGCTGTTGCCTGAGCAAGTGGGCTGGTTTCCTGAGAAGATTACGGAAGATATTGACGCTGTAATTATTGGGATGCATGCAGATCTTCAAAATCCAGAACTGCAGGCCGCACAGCAATTGGGTATAAAGATTTATTCCTTTCCGGAATTTATCCATGAATTAAGCGTAGACAAAACAAGGGTGGTCATTGCCGGTACCTACGGCAAGACCACCATTATGAGCATGGTGATGCATGTGCTCAAGATGCTTGGGCATGAGTTTGATTACTTGGTAGGTGCGCAGTTGGAAGGCTTTGACTCCTTGGTAAAGCTTACGGCGAGCAATAAGGTAATCCTTATTGAAGGGGATGAGTATTATGCCTCCCCAATTGATCATCGCTCTAAGTTTCATCTTTTTAATCCCAATATTGCGCTTATCAGCGGCATTGAATGGAACGAATCCCGGACAAATATTGCTAAGGCAGATTATTTAGCCTTGTTTGAGAAGTTTATTTCGACGATTGTGCCCAAAGGGACCTTGATTTACAACAAAGAAAGTACGATCCTGCGGGAGATTGTAGAATTGACCTTGGACTGTAAGATCAATAGACATGGCTACAAAATTCCAGAGTACTCTATAAACAAGGGGATTACTTACCTGCATGATGCAGATGAGCAGATTCCTTTGCAAGTATTTGGCAAGCTTAATCTTTCCAATATTGCTGGAGCTTACACCGTATGTGAATGGCTGGGCGTAAAGCGGGCTGATTTTTACAAGGCTATTGTAAGTTTTCAGAGCTCGATTCGGTATTTGGAGTTTGTTGCGAGCTTCAATGGGAGTGTGGTTTACCAAGATTTTTTATTTTCTCCCTATAAATTACGCACGAGTATTCATGCCGTAAAAGAGCAGTTTCCAGGGCAAGGATTAGTTACTATATTGGAACTGAGTGCTTACGATATTATGGACGAAAGCTTTTTAGACCAATATAGCTCAACTATGGATGAATCCGACTATTCTGTAGTATTAGTTAATAAGGATTCAATAAAAGACAAAAATATTCTGCTAAATAATATAGAGCTCGATGTTAAGAAAGTTTTTAAACACAGAGATTTTGTATTTTTAACTGACTTGGAGTCTTTGGAAGCCTATTTGGAGTCTTTTAAATCCTTGGGTTTCAATCTTTTGTTTATGGTCTCTCCGAAGCACAGTACGATGAATATCGTCAGTTTTGCCGATAAATTCTTCAAAAACTTTTGATTTGGAAGTTTTAATTTTTTACCTTAAACTTTTTTTTCTTACTTTTGGAATAAAGTAAAATTTACCCATGAACGCATTAGGAAAAAAAATCCGCTTATTAAGGCATCAGAAAGGTTGGAGCCAAGAAGATGTAGCCAAACGGCTTGACATCTCTATTCCAGCGTTTTCTAAAATTGAGACTGGTATTACAGATGTAAACCTGTCCAGATTAAATCAAATCTCGAAATTGTTTGGTTTGTCATTAGTTCAGTTGTTATCAACTTCAGACTCTGAAGAAGAGAAGCAGATTCAGGACGAAATCGACAACTTGAGCAAAAAGCTACAATTAAGAGAAGTTGAGGTAATTGATTTACAAAAGAAAGTAATTGATCTTTACGAGCAATTACACCGTAGTAAATAAGATGTTCGCGGTAACGATGAGAAAAAGGCAGAATTAATATTCTGCCTTTTTTTGTTTTTAAAACTTTTCAATTGCTAGACGCTAGAAAACTGACTAAAAATCATCGTCATCCATGTCGTCAAACTCTCCGATGGAATCGATCTCTTCGATCTCGAAGTCATCATCAAAGCCATCATCCGCATCACCATCATCTTCTGGTCCGTTAAAATTGATCCTTGCATCAATAAAAACTTCTTGTACTTCCTCTTGTGCCATAGCCTTTTCTTGTTGAAAAAAGATAAATCTTTTGTTTGTTACTCGTCGTAAAATTAATCAAGAAATACGGAACTTTAAACTTTATTTTGTTTTTTAATAATTGAAAAACAGGAGTTTATAATTCAGTTTTTCTAGTCGGTTGTTTCACCTATAGTATTCTCTTCGGCAATAATATCTTTTAATTGGGGAAGATCCTTTGTGGAATTAATACCAAAGTGATTCATAAACTGATCACTGGTGGAATACAGCAGCGGCTTGCCAATGCTATCGGCTTTCCCCGTAATCTGAATAAGCTTTTTTTCCAGCAAGCGCTGTATAGAGTAATCACAGTTGACTCCTCGTATCTGTTCTATTTCCAACTTGGTAATAGGCTGTCTGTAGGCTACAATGGATAGCGTCTCTAAGGCAGATTGACTTAATTTCTTTTTATCCTTGTGGGCCTGCAACTGATTGATGGAGTCGTGGTATACCGCCTTGGTCAGAAATTGATACTGCTTGCCAATGGCGTGCAGGCTAAATACATAGTCTTCTGAGCTGTACTTCTCAAAGATTCTTTTGCTGAGCTCAATAACCTCTTGATTGGTTACCTCTATAGCTAGCGCATCCTGTAGGACCTGCCGGATATCATTAGCGGATATACCTTCTTCACTAGCGAAGATAATGGCTTCAATATGTAATAGAATATCTTTCAATCTAAATGCTTTTGAATCTTAGTAGTCAATTACTTGTTCTTCCATCACTGGGAGCTCCCGGAATTCATATTTCTGGGTACGCAGCTGCGGCTCAAAGCCAGCCTCTAGAATAGCCTCCTGTATAGTCGTTGATGTAAATCTATGCGGAGCACCTGCTGCCGATACCACATTCTCTTCAATCATAATCGAGCCGAAGTCATTGGCACCTGCATGTAAGCAGAGTTGCGCAGTACGTCTTCCAACTGTTAACCATGAAGCTTGAATATTCTTAATATTTGGCAACATAATGCGACTGAGGGCAATCATTCGGATGTAGGCTTCACTTGTGACCGTGTTGGTGATGCCTCTTAAGCGTTTTAAGAGCGTTCCATCATCTTGGAAGGGCCAAGGTATAAAGGCGATAAATCCGTGGTTCTCAGCCGGTTTTTCGGCTTGCACCTCGCGGATCCATACCAAGTGCTCAAAGCGCTCTTCAATAGTCTCTATATGGCCAAACATCATAGTCGCTGAGGTGGGCAAGTTGATTTGATGTGCTGCCCGCATGACATCCAGCCATTCCTGTCCGCCACATTTCCCTTTGGAAATAAGACGGCGCACGCGGTCGTTTAATATTTCGGCACCTGCTCCTGGCAAGGAATCCAAGCCAGCTTCTTTTAAGGCCGTTAGCACAGCTAGATGCGACATGTTTTCCAGCTTCGCAATATGTGCAATCTCAGGTGGCCCTAGGGAGTGCAGCTTTAAGCTTGGATAAAGCGTCTTTAACTGTCTAAACAAATTGGCATAAAATTCAAGTCCTAAATCAGGATGATGCCCACCCTGCAAGAGCAGCTGGTCACCTCCATATTTAAAGGTTTCTTCAATCTTTTGCTTGTAGGTCTCTATATCGGTAATGTAGCTTTCATCGTGGCCTGGTCGGCGGAAGAAGTTGCAGAATTTACAATTGGCAATACACACATTGGTGGTATTGACATTCCTATCAATCTGCCAGGTAACTTTACCATGGGGAACCTGAATTTTGCGCAATTCATTAGCTACATATGTCAAATCCGCCGTTGAGGCATGATGATATAGGTAAATTCCCTCTTCTTTGCTTAAAAAATCAAAGTTGAGTGCTCTTTCCAATAGTTTCTCTACATTCATTGTAAACAAAGATACGTAGGATTTTTTTCAAGGAAAAATACTTTATCACATGTTGTGTATATGTTTTTCAACAGTTTGCTTATTTATAAACTTCTTGTGGAATATCTTGCCTGCAATCTTTCAACTCTTTAATAAGATTAGTAATATTGTGGATGATTTCTTATGCAAACGCTAAAATAAACTTAGGCTTAAACATTACGGGGAAACGTCCCGATGGCTACCATAACCTGGAGACTGTATTTTTTCCCTATCCGCTCTATGATATTCTGGAGATTCAGGAAAAGCAAAGCGGACTTAGCAGTTTAGAAATCACCGGCTTGGACTTGCCGGTTACGCCCGACAACCTCTGTCTGCGCGCGTACAATCTGCTGAAAGCTCGCTTTGCGATTCCGGAGGTTCATATACATCTGCACAAGCAGATTCCTTTTGGAGCGGGGCTAGGAGGGGGCTCCTCGGATGCGGCCTGCCTGCTTAAGATGCTGGTAGAAAAGTTCCAACTGCCGATTTCGGAGCTCGAGCTAGAGGCGATGGCGGCTAGCCTGGGGGCGGACTGTCCCTTGTTTATTCGCAACAGCATCTGCTATGCGGATGGAATTGGTACCAACCTGAGCCCTTACTCCTTGGATCTAAGTGCTTACTCCATTGTACTGGTCAAGCCGGACTTACATATTAGCACTGCAGAAGCCTACAGTCGGGTGGAGCCTAGACAACCCGAGCGTAATCTACAGGAGTTGCTGCGCCTGCCTGTGCAGGAGTGGAAATTCCATGTGAAGAATGATTTTGAAGATTCAGTTTTTGAATTGTATCCTGCTATTCGGGAGTTAAAGCTGGCTTTGTATGCTTTGGGGGCAGTCTATGTCTCGATGTCAGGCTCTGGCTCTACGGTCTTTGCCATTTTTGATGAGGAGCGTAAGCTTGAGGAGCTTTCTCCAATGGGAAGGATTTATTATCCCATAACTTTATAATGCATTGCAGATACGTAGCGCACTACGTATCCGCAAATGTTTGCATCTAGCCGATTTCGGCCACAAAGATTCCAGGTTGATTAATCAGGTCTCGTTTGTTTATAAGCTCTTGCAGGTTGATCGTGCCAATAACATATTTAAAGTCTTCCCCATAGAAGCGTTCGGATATGGCATTGAATTTTAGTTCTTGCAATATCTTTTCATCGTTGTAGCGCAGGTAAATCTTGAGTGCATAGTCTGTACTATAGGTTACTTGTGCGGCATCTAGATGCTTCTTGTACTCATACCTATAGCCATAGCGCAGGGCAGTAATGTCTGAAAGCACTGCTGATCCCGTTGGATGACCACCTGCCCCTTTTCCAAAGAAGAATTGCTCATCCGCAAATGCGGCCTTTACCAAAACCCCATTGTTTTCATTCTCTACATTGTATAGAATATTGTCTTG
>JASLCA010000171.1 GCA_030146225.1 Sphingobacterium sp.
GGTACGATAGTCTTCCCCCAAGACCCGCGCAGCGATAGATAGTCTAACCAATGGTATCTATGCGCTAACCAGGGCTCCTTATCCAAATTCCATCGCACTGCCAAGGATGGATTGCTCCGCCAGGGGACATCAGGCCCTACCGTAGAAGCCTTATCCATCCGATAAGTACCATCTAAATTATAGCGTCTATCGAATAGGTTTACACTTAAGGTACCTGCAAATCCGGCTTCACGGAGGCTGGACAAATTATTTAGCACCCCACCTAAAGCTGTCCCCATACTAAAGCCAAAAGGTCCTTCAAGTTGGTCATTGGCATAGCCATCTTTACGCTGTGCCTTAGCTTGAAAATCAGTAGCCTTTAATTCACTAAAGACATATGAGCTAATAAGGTGTCTCCCAAATTCATGGATAAAACTTAATCGGGTCATATTATACAAGGTGTTGCGTTGCGCATCATAATTGTAGTTTCTAGCGATATTGTTCCTGGCAATAGCTGGAGTAAAATTATCGGTACGAGATCCTATATAAGCATAGCTAAACTGGTTAATAGCCCTTAAGCCACGTACGATTTCAAAATCCAAGTCTAAGGTCGTCTTAAGGTCTGTTGTCCGATTGTCATTCCGACCAGCAAGGGAGGCTATAATATCAGGACCTAAAAAGGAGGCGCTGGGCGCTGGGAATAAAGAAGAGGCTGAGGCTGCTGAAGCCACCCCACCTTGGGTTACCGCATTTCCACTGCCCGTCTTTTGAGCGCCAAAATTCCCAGACATCACGGTTGCTAAGCGAAATCTTTGCGTAGGGCGATATTCTGAATTCATATTTAAGGTATAGCGACTAAAGCCTGTATTCTGGATAATTCCCCGCTCGTTATAATAAGAGCCATTGATTTTATAGTTATAGGTTACATCCCCGCCTGATGCATTTATATTATGGGATTGATTGTAGGTAGGCTTGTAAAATACAGCTTGCCAGTTGGTGGAATTATTGTAATATGGATTTAAACTATCCGATAAAATTGGATTATCATAAACTTGATCCCGCCCACCCCACATGCCATTCACATTGTAATCCATTACCTGATTTATACGTGCATGCCGCTCATCTACCCCAGCAATAACGGCTCTTAACTTAGGCGGAACATTAAAAAACTGATTCGTAGTGTATTGGATAATGGGTACTTTAGACTTCCCCCGTTTTGTGGTTACAATAATCACCCCATAAGCCCCGCGAGACCCATATAAAGCAGTGGCTGCGGCATCTTTTAATACATCAATGGATTCCACATCTTCAGGAGGTATTAGCGAAAGTGGACTAATGCCTGTCCCAGCAGAATTAAAGCCATAGGCATAATCGGTATTATCATCGACCTGTACCCCATCCACCACATATAGCGGCGAGGTTGGGGTCAGGAAGCCATCTATACCTGAGCCATTCATGCTAATATTTGATAGCCCTCGAAGCATCACCGAGGTACGCGCTCCTGGCTGACCAGAATTAAGCTGTATATTCATGCCAGACACCTTCCCCTGCAACATCTGAATCACATTGGATACAGGGTTATCCTGAATTTGACTCCCATCAATCCGTACGGAGGACCCCGTCATGGTTTCTTGCTTTCTAGATACATAGCCTTGAACCACAATTTCATCTATGGCATTGTGCCTTTTCTTTAAGTAAACCGAAAATATCAAGGATTTTTTACCTGCTAATTTCTCCGTAAACTCCGTATACTGTATACTCCCAAATACAAGCTCATCCCCAGCAGAGACGACTACCTTAAAATAGCCTTTCTGATCCGTCATCCCTATATTCGCATTGAGAAGGCTAGACTTTATGGTAATATTAGGGAGCCCTACCCTGGTTTCTACATCATGTACAAATCCAGACACTTCCACTTGCTGCGCCTTTAGCGCTAAGCTCAGTACCAGGCTTATTATGGTTAGTATATATCTTTTCATAAAATCACCTTTCTTAATCATTGGTAAATAATGGCGCTTCTTGACTAAAGTAGATAATGACTTCCCAGTCCCCCTTTTCATAGATTCGGAATGGAATCTGCATCCCATAAGGCTCCCTATAGCCATTAAGCCCAATAAGATCATAAGTAAATTTGACCAGCGCATTTCCAGAACCTGCACGTACATATTTTGTATCTATACTGCCTACAAGTGGTATGGGATAGGCTACATCATAGGTTACGGAAGAGAAATCTGCGGCAAAACGTCTATTAAAACCATGTACAAGCAAGTCCCAATCGGTACTTGCAAACTTGTTTAAAGGGATTGCTGTTAGATCAGGATTCAGCATCTTAAAGGTTATCGTACTCCCATCTCCTACCTTGTTAAACCATACCTGAACTTTCCCTCTCGTTAGATAGGTTTTGGTTTCCTCCCCCAGTAAGGACATCCCGATAATATCAGATGAAAAGGGCTGCTCTAAGTGGGGAACTAGCTTTAGATCTCTAAAATAGCGACGCCCCCCACTGCTGCTAACCTCTACATCAAAAAAATAACAGGAATCGGGGTAAACCTTTAAAATAGAAGAGTTGGCAGCCTGCCACATCGTAAAGCTCCCCGAATGCTGGCCGATCTCCCATAAGGGTTTAAGAACCGTATCTCTTTTAGCTTGAATTTCAGCTAAAGTACTTTCTTCTCCAGTATAGCGCTCCTTCCAAGCGGATACTGGAAATAATTTCAACAATTCTGGAGCAGGCTTGCCCTCAAAGGTGCGCACAGCAGATATCCGAAAGCTAAGGGGTAAGGATGAACTCGCATGATTAAAGTTGCTGGCATAAAGGGTATTTCTACCGAGTACGGGGGCATAGTAATCGATCGTGAAATTCATGTCCAAATTAAATGCATCAATATCCTGCGGAAAATTTTTCTTACAACTATAGATGACGCTAATCATCCACAACAACAACAGAAAGGCTATGTAATTTCGTTTCATAATCAGCTTTATTTATTCATCATGGATAAAAACTCGCCAAATCCAAACTCATGACTATTTTCTAGGATATGCATGATACAATTCTGGCTACGTATATTAACTGCCTGGGTCCCCGTACTCACCCATTGATTTTCAAATGTAGAATACTTGGTATCGCTAAATAATACCCGGACTAACCCCCCATCTACAAAACCAGAGGACTGCTCTTTTATACGCTTGGTATGCATACGATTTTCATTTTCCAAGCTATACATCTTAGTTAGCAGCATAACGCCATCTTTATTCTCCATCTCCTCGGTGGACACAATATGCTGCATGAGGTACCGACTCATCAGCATGTCCAATTCATTTAATGCAACTGTGCGCAGGCTTAAGGCCGATTTACCTTGGTTCTGACGAACCAGGTTGAGGTTGGTTATCGCCAATTGAAAGGAAGAATTAGTAACAGCGAAAAGGGTTACATCGCCTGCTTCTAAGGCCGTTGTATATGCTGGTAAGCGTTCCAGAACCACTAAAAGTGAATCATAGATGCCAGCCTTGGATTTAAGGTAATCCGTTGCCAGCCCATTATAAACATGCTCCTGGTTCTGAAAGTTATAATCCCCCGTAACCTTCATACAGGAGATGCTCCAGAATATGCAGGAGAAAAAACAGATGCCTATATAGATTTTTTTCATTATGCTATCTTTTTAATTCCAATACGGATTTTGTTTTAGTTCTAAGTTTTGCCGCAATACTTCAGGGGCAATCGGCCAGTAAATACCTTTATCATGGATAAGCTTGAGAAAGACAGGATCATTCCTCTTAATATTGTGATACCGGACTTGATCATACCAACGATGCCCCTCCCCCATCAACTCCCGTCTTCGCTCAGCAAAGATTTCCTCGAGCAAGTTATCCTTGGTTTCAAGCTCCTTTAATCCCCTAGCCTTTCGCAACTGATCCACAATATCTTTGGCCTGTTGCTGATCTCCTAATACATACAAGGCTTCTGCACGCAACAAAGCAATATCTTCCAAGCGGGTACATACAATCACCGAACTGAACAGGGGAAATGAACCATCTGTAGAACCCGCTCGAATCACTTTAATCTTGCTAAACAAAGGCCGTATACTTCCAAACTCTGAGAAATAGCTAGAAATTGGTCTTCCCTGAGCATCGAAGCTAAATCGAAAATCACCGGCTTCCGGAAATATAGCTACAATCTGATCTTGTGGCACATACATATCCGGGACAGGCTTGGAGACTAAAGGATGGGCTAGTGTTAGTTGTTCAATATGACCTTCTACAGATGCTTCCATTTCAGACCACTTAAAGGGAAATCCCACAAGCTGGGAGTTGCTGGAGTAAAAGAAAAAACCATCTGCGGTGGTCAATGTGGTATTTGGCACAAAGCTGGCTACAGACTTAACAGCGTTGGCTAATACATATTCCGTATAAACAGCAGATTCTAGGTACTTCCCAGACCAAGCTGTGAGCTGGGCCAACAAGGCATTTACGGAGATTCGGTTTAATAGCACGCCGTCCCATTGCGTAAAATCATAACCATGGTAGTACTCTACAGGGTAGATTTCATCCAGCAATGAGGCATATCGGAAAGGCAGAATCGCTGCGGCAGCCTTTAGTTCATTTTCAGCATATGCCAGCACATGTGTGGATGGAGATTGCTTAATCTTAGGAAACTGGCCCTCGTAAGCCTTGTCCCAAATAGGTACATCCCCCCATATACGTGCCAGTTGAAAGTAACAAAATCCCTTCAGGGCCCTTGCCTGAGCAACATCAATGCGGTGGTTAAGTTCATTATACTGATTGTCCAACTGCACGATCGCCCCAGACTTTTCAATAAATAAGTTGGCGGCATTAATAGCCGCATAGAAATTACGCCAATTGCTCAATTGCACCAACAAGGGATAAGATGACTTTAAATCACCTTGAATAATACTTTGCAGATCCCGACGATTGTCCGAGATAAAGTCTCCTTGACGAAGGTCTCCATATAACCAATGGGCATTGCCCTGGGCCAATGCATTTCGGACTAAGCCATAAACCCCCATTAAGGATGCGCGGGCATCCGTAATATCTTGCCACTTATTAGCTTCATTTACAATATGCCGAGACTCTAGGTCTAACAGCTTGTTGCATGAGCTACTGATGCTCACTAAGAGAAGGATCAAAAACAGTTGACAGGCCCATTTTTTGGGATTGCTCAAAGCATATTTTATAGGTTTATTTCTCATGATCTTAAAAATCTAATTTAATCCCCAGGGTAAATATTCTAGGATAGCGAAGACCTAAGCCTGTGTCATAGCCTTTAAAATCCGCTAACTCCGGATCTCGACCGCTGTATTTGGTAAAGCTGAAGAGGTTTGTGCCCGAGATATAGGTATAGCATTTACTAAAGGTTGGCCTGCCTCTATTTACAAGGCTTGTGAAGTCATAGCCAATAGATAGATTGCGCAGTTTTAGAAATGAAGCGTCCTCTAAGAACATATCTTGCTCTGCCTGATAGGGCGATACTGCTGACCATGGATTAAACAAGGGGTAACGCTGATCATCAAAATTCTTCTCCCAAAAGCTTATATCCCGAACCGCATCTAGCGCAGATGCCTCATCTCTATTGGCAAAATCATAGAATTTGGCTGCGTTTTTATTTATTATCCAGCGATCCAATTGAAAGTACAATTGAAAGCTAAAAGCTAGCGCTCCATAAGTCAGTTGGTTATATAGGCCACCGATATATTTAGGCATGCTATTGCCCATAAGCTGCCGGTCATTGTCATCAATATTATAGTCCTTGTTTACATCCAGCCATCGCGGATCACCGGCCTTAAACGCAGGCCCATCTTTATAGGTAAGAATCTTATAATCAACTGGATTTACAGGTACATCTATATCCTCCTTAAAGATTCCTTCATTTTTTAAGAGCCAAAAATGATCAATCCGCTTGCCGACTTGCAATTTTCTATCCCCTATAACAACCTCTTGAAGTCCATCGGGAAGGGCCGTCAATTTATTGGCATTATAGGCGATATGAAAGGAGCTGTTCCAGCCTAGCTTGCGCTGTCCTGGGACTATAAATTGAGCATCTAGGCTTAGATCAATACCTGAATTGCGCACGGCCATCCCGCTGCTTAATACATAGCGATACCCCGATTCTGCTACGGTTGGGATAGTTAGGGAAGCATCTTTCATATGCCGAGCATAATATTCCGCACGCAGCTTGTACTTTTTCCCAATTGAAAGGTCAAGACCTAGGTTGCTCAGGTTATTATAGGACCAAGGGATATTATAGCCTACCCAACCTAAATAGTATGGCCTATTAATCGTTCCGAAGCCATTGTAGGAAAAGACAGCCGTATTGCCTTCCCAGCCCAAGGCTGAATTATAATGCGGCCCCGCAGCCTCCCTATCCGAATCTGGCACAATCCCCATCCGTCCATAAGAGGCAAAAACATTTAAGTGATCCAACCAATCCATGCCTAGATGCTGGTTTAGATTATAGTCTGCATCGATATTAAAGGCGTTAAACCAACGGGAATTGGGCTGAACTAGCGAGGATCCATCCCTTCGTAGCATAGCCGAAAGGCGATATTGGCCTGCCTGTGTATAACTGAGACGCCCGTACATTGAAATTAAGCGCTGCTCAAGAAAATCACTGTAGTAATAGGGAATAAAGCCTGTAGCTCTTAGATAATTAGACAATTTGGAATTCCCTTCAACAATATTAACCTTAATAAAATCATTGGGTCCTTTATACCCGGTGGCATAGTTATAGCGATGTGCATCGGCTTGATAATTAAGGCCCATTTCTGCCAAGAGCTTGGACTTATCAGCCAACGGATAATCATAGCGCAGGATATTATCAAAGCTAATTCTCTCGTTATAGCCAAAGTAGTCGGAGACATAATTATTGCCATTTAATATCGTTGTAGGCCAAAATAAAGCGCGCTTGTTTTCATTATAGTCTATGGAAAATCTAGGGGAGAAACTCAGATTCTTTGCAAGCTCAAAATGAATAACAATCTTGCCGAGCATGCTATTATTGATATTCTTGTCAAAGGCCTTTTCATGCTCCTGTAAGAATAAGCCATACATAGCCTTATTAGGGGCTAGCGGGGTAGACATATCGGGGAAATAACGGTATTCAGCAAATCGCTCCTGCAAGGAACGATTCCGGTTGCGATGCAAGCGAGTCATATGCAGCATGCTAGATATGGTCATCCATTTATTGGGCTGCATATTCAGGTAAAAAGCTCCTTGGTAGCGCTTTAAGTCCGTATCATCGGCAGCGGCTACTTGCTTTGTATGCGCTGCAAACACCCTGAAATTAGAGCGTTCACCCCCCCCAGACAAGCTTCCATTTGCGGAAAGCAAGGGGGTTAATTTATAATATAGGTCCGTCCAATTCGATGGCCCATAATAGTTTATATTGGAGGAGTCACTCAAGTATGCTGGATAAGCCGCAGCCTGTTGGGGAGTCGCATACAAATCGTAAAATGGGCGTCTAAATCTTTTTTCATAGTCGGCATTGATGCTCGTTACAGAAGTAGGCTCAGCAAAGCCGCTGTAAAGATTGACTGAAAGCATCCGATTGCCTGGACGTGCATTCTTGGTTGTGATAGAGATAACCCCATGAGCGGCTCGAGGTCCATAAATACCAGCCGTGCTATAATCCTTTAATAGTTGAATAGATGCAATATTGTCTAATTCCAAGATAGACTGCAAGCTGCTGGCAGCCCCTAAAGGTTGAATGTAATAATCCTGTATAGCATAGACCATTGGATGATCATCAATAAGCGGAATTCCATCCACAACAATCAAGGGCCTGCTCTTTATCTGATCGTTGGCACTCAGAATAGGCACACTTAAGCCCCGAATAAAATTTGCCTGTTGTACCGTTCCTGGCTCTGCGGAGGTCTCCTGATTATAAAGCCCCGCAAGCTGCCCTTTGAGGTATTGCACTAAAGTAACCTGCGGAAGATTCCGAATCCTATGCATTTGCAGACTATCCCTACCTAAATAGGGCTTAGTCGGATCTACATTATAGTAAACGACAACATCCTGCTCAGGTATTGAGTCATTTAAAACCGTATCTCTTTGGAGATATTGTCTTACTTTCATTTCTCTTGGAATACTGGCTATTGCTGTTGTCCCAAGACAGCTGCAAAATACGAGTAGCCGTAAAAAGTAATAATAACAGTTCATGCAGCGTAATGGTTTATAACTAATTGGTTAACAAAAGTTGATTAGAATTAAGGGCTTTGGATAAGTCCTATTGCATTCTAATATTGGTTTATACTAATCGTAAACAATAATAAGAATTAGAGACCTGTTATTCAATAAGTTAAACAAACGCAATCGGTTGTTTTTCTCGCGATAACGATTTCGTGTACCTTTTACAATTAGGGAGATTTGAGCCTTAGCTAGGCTAAATAAATCAAGACTAGAAGGCAATGCATAGGGCTGGGGAATCGCCTTAGCTAGACTTAAAATGCCTGTCTAGCCACAAGGCTATTAAAAGAAGAAGCCCCTGCACAAATAAATGTGAAGGGGCTTCTTTATAATGTATTCTAGGGATTACTGCTTCGCAGCCATCTCATCTACATAATGTTCATTTTCTTCGTAATCAGCAACCATCATCTCGGCATAGTCTAGCTTTTCTTTCTTGCCAAATCTACGACCTAGGCTATCGAATATAGAATAAACTACAGGCACGACAACCAGCGTTAAGAATAAGGAAGAAAGCAATCCCCCCATAATAACAATAGCTAAACCGCGGTTCATATCCGCTCCATCTCCCGTTGCAAAGGCAATAGGCACCATCCCGATAACCATCGCAATGGTCGTCATCAAAATTGGACGGAAACGGGCATGATTGGCCGCCACCAAGGCATCGTAAGTGCTAAAGCCGGCCTCCTTCTTATGATTGGCAAAATCCACCAACATAATCGCATTCTTGGCGACCAGTCCAATTAACATAATTATACCTAAGATGGTAAAGATATTTAAAGTCTGGTTGGCTAATGCCAATGCCAACAAGGCGCCAATAAAGGATAATGGAATCGAGAATAATACAACAAATGGCGTTACAAAGTTGTCATACAAGGCTACCATCACTAAGTATACTAAGATAATGGATGCCAATAAAGCAACTCCCAATGTACCAAATCCTTCTTGTTGGTTTTCCATATTACCACCCCACTTGTAGGAAACCCCAGGCTTTAAAGGCAACTTCTCAAACGCTGCTTGCCATTCGGCAGCTACCGTACCTGCTGGCTTTCCAACCACCTGCGCCTGTACGGATACAGCTGGAGATTTATCCCTACGTTCCAACAAGGAAGGTCCTGAACCAAAGGAGATATCCGCAAATTGTTCTAAGCTTATGGCTTGTCCATCTTTATTGATAAACTTCAGGTTCTTAACATCATTGATATTGCCACGACCAAACTCATCGTAACGAATATTAATATCGTACTCCGTGTCACCTGCACGGAATTTGGTATCTGTATTCCCTGAGAAAGCCATCTGCATGGTCATCCCCACTGTAGAAACATTAAGTCCTAAGGAATTCATTTTATCCCGATCCACCTTTACACTAATCTCAGGGTTACCATCTTCAGAGGTTAACTTCACCTCCGATGCACCTGGTACCTCCCGAAGTAGGTCGGCAAAACTACGTGCTACTTCCAAGGCATCTTGCTGCGAAGCTCCGATAATCGTCAGGGTTAAGGGAGCTTGTTCGGCACCCATTAAGCCCATATTTACGGTCTTCACCTTTGCGCCAACGAGTACATTTTCCATTTCTCGTCTTAGCTTAGCGGAATAAACCTTGGTGGTCTCCTTCTTGTTATGGCCATCCTGTAAGATAACATGTATCTCTGACTTATACTTGGTTCCTGAAGTATTAATCATTCCATCTGATGCCTGTCCTACCGTAGTAATCATACGTGCAATCTCTGGCTTTTGCGCCAAATAGGCTTCTGCCTTTTGCGTCATAAAGTTTGTCTGCTCCAAAGAAGCATCCTTATTCATCTCAATCTGCAAGTAGAACTCTCCCTTGTCATTGCCTGGGAAAAAGTCAGAGCCGATATAGCCCTTGCCCACCAACATAAAGGATGCAAAAAGCAAGACTAAAGAAAGCACTAAGGTCAAGATCTTGTTGAGGCGGCTTCTTAAAGACCACTCCAACATACCTGAGATGCCATTTGTTAATTTAGTCAATCCAGCTTCAAAGCCATACAGGATTTTTCCAAAGAAGCTATGCTTGTTGATATTCGCTACCTTCCCCATACGTGAGTACAACCAAGGCACCACGGTAAAGGATACGAGCAAGGACAACAAGGTAGAAACCATTACGGTCACACAAAACTGACGCAGGATATCGGACACTAAACCAGAGGACATCGCAATTGGTAGGAATACCACCACAATTACTAAAGTAATAGCCGTAACGGTAAATCCAATCTCTTTTGCACCATCAAAGGCTGCGCGCACTTTGTTCTTGCCCATCTCCATATGACGGTGAATATTTTCAATTACCACAATCGCATCATCCACCAGGATACCTACCACCAAGGAGAGCCCTAATAGGGACATCAGGTTTAGGGTATAGCCCAGCATATATAAGAAGATAAATGTACCGACCAAGGATAGCGGAATAGCGACCACGGCAATAAAAGCATCTCTTAAACTATGTAAGAAGAACAACATAATAAAGGCTACTAACGCAATAGCTACCATTAAATCGTGGATAACATTGCTTGCAGCTGTTAGGGTATAATGCGTAGTATCATTGGCAATAACAATCCCAATCCCCTCCGTCTTATAATCTTCTACTACCACGCCAATGGTTTTCTGTACCAACTCCGAAACAGCCACCGCATTGGCATCTGACTGCTTGTAGACTTGCATTAGGATGGTATTCGTTCTATCGATGCGGGATATTTTCTCCACATCCTTAATTCCATCTTGCACATCAGCTATATCACTTAAGCGTATAGCTACCCCCTTAGGCGTACTAATTGGGAGATTCCGTAACTCTTCAAGTGAAGCAAACTTGCCTGACAGACGCAGGGTAGTCTGATTATCTCTGGTCTTCACATTACCTGTAGGGAAATCCAGATTGGATGCCGCGATCATCTGTTGAACTTGAATAATCGTAAGGCCGTAACCTTCCAACTTACTCGGGTTAATGCTGACCTGTATTTCGCGTTCTTCCCCCCCGATCATATCCACCTTCGCTACCCCATTAATACGGGCAAATACGGGCTGAATCTTTTGATCTAATAAATCATATAAATCTTTTTCTGACAGTGTAGAAGTAACCGAAAGGTTAATAATCGGCACATCATCCAAAGAGAATTTTGACAAAGCCGGCGTCTCCACATCATCAGGGAGCTCATTGACGACTGCATTAATCTTTCGCTGGGCATCTGTCAGCAAGAAGTTAACATCGGCCCCAGTATTGAGCTGAATCATAACCACCGATACGGACTCCATGGATTTGGACTCGATCTTCTTGACGTTTTCCAAGGATGCCACCGCATCTTCAATCACCTTGGTGACGGAAGTTTCTACTTCAGAAGGGGCTGCACCAGGATAAATGGTCTGTACAGTAATAACGTTTACATCAAACTTTGGCACCAGCTCGTATCCCATCTGCGAATACGAAAAGATACCACCAAGTGTAAGTATAATAAAGAGTACAATAATTATACTTGGTCTTTTTATGGAAATTTCAGATATTTTCATGAACTAGATTTCAGCTTATTTTATAATTTCTACAGGTGTTCCGTCTACTAAGTTGATTTGGCCTGAAGTAATTACCTGTACGCCTTGCTCAAGACCCGATAAAACCTCAATATAATCGCCAAAGCTTCTTCCCGAAACAACATTTTTCAAGACAGCTTTACCCGATTCGATCACAAAGATCTGGTTCGAACTCACACTCCCTACAAATGCATTTCTAGGCACGGCCAACAAGCTGATATTTTTGTCTGCACCAAAGTAGGCTGTACCATACATACCGGCTTTCAACTCATTGCCTGCACCATTGCGTATTTCCAATTCAATTGGAAAGTTTAAGCTGGCATCTGCCTTAGGCGCGATAAAGGTAACAGTACCCGCAAAGGTTTTCTCTGGCAATACTGGAGACTCAATCTTTACAGACATACCCATTTTCACATGTGTGATATTCTTCTCATCCACGTTAACCTTTAGTTTCAAGGTAGAAACATTCACAATTTCAAACATCTCAGTCCCAGGCGACACATAGGATCCAGGCTCGATATTTCTTTTATTAACTATGCCTGAAAAGGAAGCTGTAATATTTACATCTGAAGCTAATATTCTAGCTGATTTTAGACTATTACTCGCATTTTCAAGTTGCAATTTCACCTGATCCAATTGCTGCTTAGTAACCCCACCTGTTGCAAAAGCACTTTCGAAACGCGCGACTTCAGCCTTGGCATTATCATATACCGCCTGAGCACTGGTAACCCCTACAACCTGCTTTTCTCCATTAATAATGGCTAAGGTCTGGCCAGCTTTAACATAAGCTCCTTCCTCCACAAGCACGCGGGTAACGCGACCTGAAGTTTCAGAAGAAAGCTTTACTTCCTGCTTAGGCGCAAATACCCCATTGGTAATATAAGCTGCATTTACATCCTTAATTTCAGCCAGCTCTGCACGCACAGCTACTGCGGAATTTTTAACAGCCACTACGGCTGTCTGCGCTTCATTCTCCGTCTTATTCTTATTTAAAAGAAACATAATACCTGCTAAAGCAGCTCCTACAATTACTACGGTTATTATTATACGTTTCATCAGTGTTAATTTTATTTTTTTTTTATGGTTAGATGATTCCTTTTGCGTCATACAGTCTCCTTAAATAATGACAGTACAACTTGCGTCGGTACTCCTCGTTATTTATTCGTTGATTAATGTTCTTAACTCGCCTTTGGCTTTTACCAATTGGACCTCGGCCACTTTGTAATTTAGCAGGGAAGTATTTAAGTTGTTTTGCGCATCCGCATAAGCTTGTTCTGCTTCCAGCAATTCGCTTAAGGTGGCAAGTCCATTTTTATAGTTGTTAGCGGTATTGTCGAGCACCTCATTAGCAAGCTTTACATTCGCTTGATTGGTATTCACTGTCAACAAGCTGTTACGCACCTGTGCTTTCGCATTTTCATTGCCCAAGCTCAAGCCCAATTTGGTATCCACAAGATCTATTTCAGCCTTTTTAATTTCCACATCAGCTTGTCTTACCTTAGACCTTGTCTTAAAGCCTGTAAAGATTGGGAAGGAAAGATTAACCCCCAAGGTGCTAAAGTTGGACCAACTTGCCTCTGGACGGCCATGAAAAAACGGCACTTTACTACCAAACCCTGTATAACCATAGTTTGCTGAGAGCGAAAGTGTAGGGTAATAAGCTGCAATTTCGGCCTTCTTATTTAAGGTCAACAACTCCAATTGCTTATCCAACAATCTAACTTCCGTACGGTTATTAACGTCTGCGAAGTCCATCAGGATAGCCCCATCTACCTCAAAAGTCTCCTTGGGCAATTCTATAGCACGGGTAATCTCCATACCTAAGGCAAACTTCAAGGCATTTTCCTTTAATTCCAATGCATTGAGCAATTGCTGCTTCTGCGCAAGTAGGTTATTGGCATTTACCACAATACGATCCAGGTCTATCTTCTTGGCTAAGCCTGCTTGAAACAGCCCTTCAATAATCTTTTTACTCTTATTAACATTATCAATATTGGTTTGCACCGTATTCATATTTAACTGCGAGGTATACACGTCATAATAAGCCACAGCTACCTTTTCAATAAGCTGCTCCTCAGTCAAGTCATTGTTAATAATATAAAACTCACGCGTGGTACTTGCTGCCTTAAGGCCTGTAAAAACAGATTGATTAAAGATCTGCTGATTGAGCGATAAGGTTGGCGTAGACTGCCATTTCTGACCAAATTCTGCAAGGATTGTTTCTCCTGGCTTGCCCATAAAATCACCTGGTATGGCTACCTTTTGGATTATAGGATTGTAGGTAAGCCCTGCACTGGCCGTAATTTGTGGAAGCGCCGCCGAGCGTACTTCATCGATTTTGTTTTGGGCATTAATAACATCCAACTTGGATTTTTTTGCATCTGCTTTATTTTCCAAAGCAAATTTGATTGCCTGTTGAAGGGTAAGCACTTCTTGCGCTTGCACCTGGCTCATTTGAAGGACAAGTCCAACGGCTAAAACACCTAGATATCTCAATTTCATCAGTTAGATAATTATCTTCTTTTTATTTATGTTGTTAAGTTTATTGCTAAAGATAAAGTCGATGGCAGCTTTCTGACTAGCTAAAATCTCATCTACTTTGTTGGAATTAGGCATTCCAGAGACTATATCGTCTACACTCTTAATCAGGCTTAGGCCCCGAAAGATTTCGACAAATGAAACCGCCGACTGCTCCACATCGGCCATAATCAGCTCCCCATAGGCGATTGCCTTGGTAAAAAGCTGTTTAACTATTTCAATGTTTTTCAAGTGCATTTCCATCAAAAGCGAAGCTATCCCCTGCCCTTTAATCCACTCAATGCTTTCATTAATGTGCAAGACGTAGTATTCACGCAAATAATGTGCCCTAATTTCGAGCATCTTATGAAGCACAGCTACGACATCCCCCTGATAGGCATCAACTTGCAGCAGCTCTTCCTGCGTAAGCATCCCCGTAATATAATCCAATACATCCTTAATCAGGGCGTTCTTATCGGGGTAATAATAATAGAGATTTGCCTTGGTAATATTCAGATCCATAGCAATCTCATTCATGCTGGTTTTATTAAAACCATAATGAGAAAATCGCTTGAGCGCGATGCGCACAATCTGTTCTTTTTTGCTATCCATTTTTTACTTCAAACCTTTTGACTTTTTCCTTAAAACGTTCAAAAGTATAAAAAGTTAGTGACATGTGCATAAGCATTGCCCCACAAAATGTAATTTTACTGTCAATTATAGAAAAAAAGGGGGCTAATATGGTTTATTCTACGCCTATACTTTTTTGGAATTTTCGTTTATCAAACTTGTAAAGCCTAGCCGCGCGGTAGGAAACGCCCTTTTGTACTTCTGGCAATTCCTTTAAAAAGCCTGCATTTGCAATCTTCTTGCGAAAATTACGCTTGTCCAAAGGCTTATTTAAAATAGCTTCATAAACTTGTTGCAGCTGGGTAAGGGTAAACTTCTCGGGAAGAAGCTCATACACAGCCGTGGAATAATGTAAGGTAGACTTTAACTTGAGCAGGCTCTTCTCAATAATGGTATTGTGGTCAAAAGCCAATTCCGGCAATTCCTTAACCGAAAACCACTTTGCTTGACGCATATAGTCTGTAACAGGCTTTATCTTAGACTTTACATCCTCATATTTTACAATGGTAGAATAAGCAACGGTCAGGATACGTCCTTGCGGATGCCGCTTTACACCTGCAAAAGCCCCCAACTGCTCCATAAAAATATCCTTCAATCCAGTGAGTTCATAGGATATCCGCTTAACAGCATCCTCCATCTCCTCTTGCTTGTCTACAAAGAATCCAGGCAGGGCCCACCAATCCTTATAGGGATACTCATTTCGTTCAGTAAGCAATACCTGCAAATTACCGTCGTTAAAACTATAAACAACGCAATCTATGGTAAAATATGTTTGCAAAATAATTTCTAATTTAAGTATGTATTGTGCACCTGTTAACTCTTTGCAAAAATATCCTAATTATATTGTTAATAACCAAAAAAATACAAAAAATATTTAATAGTGTAAGAAATACACACTATATTCGTAGAACCTAAAATGAGTTATCGAGTGAGAGAAATAAATAGAATAGGTGTTTTTACTTCCGGTGGTGACGCTCCTGGAATGAATGCAGCGATTCGCGCGGCGGTAAGAACAGCATTATATAACGGAAAGAAAGTTACAGGCATCTACCATGGCTACCAAGGTATGATCGAAGACTCTATGTTTGATATGAACAGCCGTTCGGTGAGTTCTATTATTCAAAAGGGAGGTACTGTACTTAAAACGGCTAGGTGCTTAGAATTCAGAACAGCTGAAGGACGTGCTAAGGCCTATGCAAACTTGCAAAAAGCAGGTATTGATGCCCTTGTGGCCATTGGTGGAGATGGAACCTTTACCGGGGCTGAGGTTTTCTCTAGAGAATTTGACATCCCTGTCGTTTGTATTCCAGGTACCATTGATAATGACCTTAATGGCACTGACCTTACCATTGGCTATGATACGGCTAACAATACCGTTATTGATGCCATTGATAAGATTCGAGATACGGCGGCCTCGCACAATAGACTTTTCTTTATTGAGGTGATGGGACGTGACTCGGGCTGTATTGCACTAAATGCAGGCGTTGCTGGAGGAGCTGAAGCCATCTTGCTGCCTGAAAAGGATACCGCCATAGACGAATTAATTGAGATGTTGGAGCATGCTGCCGACCGCAATAAATCCTCTATGATTGTAGTTATAGCTGAAGGCGACAAAAATGGTGGAGCGGGCAATGTGGCTAAACGCGTAAATGAGAAATTCGATTACTATGATACGAAAGTTAGTATATTAGGACATCTACAACGTGGGGGTTCGCCCAGCAGTGCCGACAGGGTACTCGCTACACGCATGGGCTATACCGCTGTAAATGAACTCCTAAAAGGGAATACGCGCGTAACCATAGGAATTCGGGGATCCGACATGGTCACCACACCATTGGAAGAAGCCCTGAGTAAGAAAGAACTAAAACTCAACGAGGATTTAGTCGAAATTGCAAAAATTATGACATTTTAAATTAGCTATATGATAGTTGTTGTTTTTAGTGGATCAAGGTATGCAGATTGGCGTATAGCCGATAAAAACAGGATTTTACATGGGTTTCGTACTTCGGGCATTAACTCTTATATCCAGGACGATCGCTATATTCTGCAATTGCTCAACAAAAGCACCCACCTGATAAACAATGCCGAAAAGATTCGCAAGATTTATTTCTTTGGTGCAGGTGCTTCCTCTCCTGAAAGACAACAAAAGATTGAGGCTGTATTTAAGCAGTTTTTTAAAAATGCACGGGTCAAAGCCAGTCATGATGTATTGGCTTCGGCTATATCCACATTTGGGGATGAAAAGGGCATTATCGGCATTATCGGGAGTGGCTCCAATGCCGCTTACTATACCGGCAAAAAGATTGTACCAAATAATTATGGCTTGGGCTATATCCTTGCCGATGAAGGCTCTACCAATTGGTTGGGTCGTCAATTGATGAAAGACTTTCTTACCGATGCCATGCCAAATGGCATACGCGAGAAATTACTGCATAAGTACAACTTAGATCGACGTCTTATTCTAGACCGAGTTTATTACAACCCCAACCCCAACCTTTTCTTAACCAGTTTCGCTGATTTCATCTTTGAAAATAAGGATGATCATTATATGGCGCAGCATATTAAAAAAGGATTGGAGATATATGTCAAGACTTATTTACTACCCCTGTCTGAAAATTACCCAGACACGCCCTTTAATTTTACGGGTTCGGTAGCGAACAACTATGCGGATTGGCTCAAGGAAATCTGCAAAGGCTACGGCCTACAGATTGGATCAATTGTCAGCGAGCCTGTTCAGAATTTAGCGAAATATTACATTAACAAAAATTAATAAGATGAAAATTGGAATTAACGGATTTGGCCGTATTGGTCGCTTAGCATTTAGAGCTGCCATCAACCGCAGCGATATTGAAATTGTTGGTATCAATGACCTTGTAGAACCAGATTACTTGGCATATATGCTGAAATATGACTCTACACATGGTCAATTCAACGGCACAGTTGAAGTAAAAGACGGTCACTTAGTGGTTAATGGTCAAACTATTCGTGTTACAGCAGAAAAAGATCCAGCTAACCTAAAATGGGATGAAGTTGGTGCAGAAGTTATTATTGAATCTACAGGCTTCTTCCTTACACAAGAGTTAGCACAAAAACATATTGACGCAGGTGCTAAAAAAGTAGTTATGTCTGCTCCAGCTAAAGATGACACCCCTACTTTTGTAATCGGTGTTAACTGTGGTCAGTTAAAAGCAGAATACAACATCGTTTCTAACGCTTCATGTACGACAAACTGTTTAGCGCCTATTGCTAAGGTATTGAATGATAAATTTGGTATCCTAGAAGGCTTAATGACGACAATTCATGCCGTTACAGCTACGCAAAAGACAGTAGACAGTCCTTCTTCCAAAGACTGGAGAGGTGGACGTGGTGCTTACCAAAACATTATCCCATCCTCAACTGGTGCAGCAAAGGCAGTAGGTCTGGTACTTCCTGAATTAAAAGGAAAGCTGACCGGTATGTCAATGCGTGTTCCTACAGCTGACGTATCAGTAGTAGACTTAACAGTACGCTTGGAAAAAGGTGCTTCTTACGAAGAAATCAAAAAGGCGATGAAGGATGCTTCAGAAGGCGAATTAAAAGGTGTTTTAGGCTATACAGAGGATGAGGTAGTATCTACTGACTTCTTAGGGGATACACGTACTTCTATCTTTGATGCTAAAGCGGGTATTTCTTTGAATGACAACTTTGTAAAAGTTATCGCTTGGTATGACAATGAGTGGGGTTACTCCAACAAAATTATTGACTTAGCAGTAAAGGTTGGTAAATTATAATCCAGCGATTGCTAAAAAGAAAAGGGGCTTAACAATTGTTAAGCCCCTTTTTTATTTATAGTATCCCTGGGGATTACTTCATTAAGAAGCCCCCTCCAATTAAATCATTGCCTTCGTAGAAGACAGCGGATTGTCCGGGTGCAATACCTTTAACACTATGGGTAAAGTCCACTTGCATGCTGCTGCCATGCTGAGTTAAGATAGACTCTGCTCCAGCATCCTTGTAACGGATCTTGGTTACAGCTTCCATAGGCTCTGCCAATGAAGCATACTTAATTAAATTAATATCTCGTACAAAAGCCTGCGTACGCTCTAGCTCATGCTCCTCCCCCAGTACCACCGAGTTGCTCTCTGGCAGGATCTCTACCACAAACATAGGCTTGCCCAAGGCAATGCCTAGGCCCTTGCGCTGACCAATAGTAAAGTAAGGATAGCCAATATGCTGCCCTACCACAGTGCCGTCAGTCAAGAGAAAGTTCCCAGGACCTATCTCCGTATCCAGCGTTGGTCGTTTGTGGCGTAAGAACGCTCTATAATCATTCTCTGGCACAAAGCAGATCTCATAGCTCTCGGACTTCTGAGCCAACTCTTGTTGTCCCATATCCAGGGCCATCTGACGAATCTCCTTCTTGGTAAAATGTCCTAATGGGAATTGCGTGCGCGCAAGGTTCTCCTGCGAAACACCCCATAATACATAGGACTGATCCTTATTCTCATCTCTCCCCTTGGAGATAACATGCCTTCCATTATCGTGTAAACGAATATTTGCATAATGCCCTGTAGCAATAAACTCACAGTCCAGCTTGTCTGCACGCTTCATTAATGCCGACCATTTGATATGCGTATTACACAGTACACATGGATTGGGCGTACGTCCAGCAATATACTCATCAACAAAGTTGTCGATAACATAATCCCCAAACTCATCCCGTATATCCAGTATATAATGTGGAAACCCGTAACCTACGGCTAAGGAGCGTGCATCATTGATACTATCTAAACTACAACAACCCGTTTCTTTAGATGATCCACCCGCAGATGCATAATCCCAGGTTTTCATCGTTATACCAATAACTTCATAGCCTTGTTCATGTAACATCACAGCGGCAACAGAACTATCTACACCACCGCTCATGGCGACCAAAACTCTTCCTCTTTTACTCATATTATTCTTGTGATGTGCAAAGATAGGGTAATTTGAATAATTGCTATGTTTATTTCATGTAATTTTATCTCGATAATAATCAACACGTTGAATTGATTGCTGAAAATATTTGTGACAAAAGTTTTAGAATTCAAAAAAAGAACCTACATTTGCAACACAATAAAGGGAAACAATTATTGTAAAAAGGTGCCATAGCTCAGTTGGTAGAGCAAAGGACTGAAAATCCTTGTGTCGCTGGTTCGAATCCAGC
>JASLCA010000190.1 GCA_030146225.1 Sphingobacterium sp.
ATTCAAGGCCAATACAGTTGAGCATCAAACCCTCTTCCAGAGTGGCTGGTTTGTAGAAGGGCTGCTCTCACAAACGCTTATTATCCATATGATTCGTACCCGAAAAATACCCTTTATTCAAAGTTGGGCTACGGCGCCCGTTGTGGCATTGACCACCTTAATTATGTTTATTGGTATTTTAATTCCTTTTTCACCCTTTGCAGAGGCATTGAAGATGGAGCCTCTACCATTAGCTTACTTCCCATGGCTAATCGGCATCTTGGTGGCTTACTGTCTACTGACGCAGCTTGTGAAAAACTGGTATATCCGGAAGTTTAACAGCTGGCTCTAAGCACAGTCTAAAAAAGCATGCAAAGCGGTTGGATACATTAGGTATTCAGCCGCTTTTGCTTTCTAGGGTTGGTTTCTAATAAAATTCTAATGTTTTTCTGTTCGTCCTCTAATGCCCTGCATGGGAAAACATGCTCAACTTTGTTGCACAGCAAATGGGGACTTTGAATCCATTAATACAGTCTATTTAACGCAATAGCATTTACCAAAATTTTGAATAAAATGATTATCAAATCTGCTAAAATCAGGAACAATACAACGGCTGTCTTGTTCCTTGCCATGACCACAGTAGCTATTCATTCCTGTGGAAGTAGCGAACAAGGGGAGCAAATGCAAGAAACAGGGTTTAACTTGTCAGGGGATACCATTATCTTGACAGAGAACTCTAATATTAGACCCCGCCTAACAACTATTGCTGTCGATGAGCAATCCTTTAAAGAGGAATGGACTACTGCAGGGATTGTGCGTGCGATTCCAAATAGCTATGCCGAGATCGCTGCTCCATTTGCAGGTCGGGTAGTGAAATCACATATTAAGCTCGGACAGCGTGTGTCTCCTGGATCAGCCATATTCGAAATCAATTCTCCCGACTTTTTCAATGCCCAGAAAGATTACTTTGATGCGCGTCAAGAAATGCGTCAAGCCGAACTAAATCTAAAGCGTCAGCAAGATCTACTTGCCAATGGAGTGGGTGTTCAGCGCGAGCTAGAAGAGGCTGAAACAGAGTTTGAAACCGCAAGAACTGCACGTTCCAATGCGGCTTCAGCACTGAAAATCTTTAATGTGGACGTTGCAAAGATGCAACTTGGCAGTCCTTTAATTGTGCATTCTCCAATTAAGGGGGAGGTTGTTAATAATGATATCGTAATCGGTCAATACCTGCGGGAAGATGCCGATGCCATCGTTGTGGTTGCAGAACTCTCTAAGATATGGATTGCTGCGCAAGTTAAGGAGAAGGATGTACATCATGTACGGGAGATGGATGGTGTCATGGTGAATATAGCTGCTATGCCAGACAAGCCTATTTCAGGTAGGATATATCATGTGGATGAGATGGTGGATGAAGATACCCGTAGTGTACAGGTACTAATCGAATGCGACAATAGCGATAGAATCCTAAGACCTGGCATGTATGTAACCGTCCTCTTTAAGGATGTTCCGCACCCAGCTATTTTAGTGCCTACAAAATCTATTTTTCAAAGTGAAAATGCACAATTCGTCTTTGTACAAATTGGCAAGGATCGGTATCAACGACGTCAAGTAGAAACAGCTGGTACTTACAATGGAAGTACTTCCATCACATCAGGGCTTAAGACAGGAGAAGTCATCGTAAATGAAGGCGGTGTCTTTCTTTTGAAACAACAATAGATCCCTGTATAAACAATTAAAATTGACGTAAAATGAACAACCTTATACATATCAGTATACAAAAGCGCTGGGTGATGGTTGCCCTGTTTACCCTGATGGCCTTTTTCGGCTATTATTCATGGAAACAATTATCCGTGGAAGCCTATCCAGACATCGCCGATGTAAGCTCCCAAGTAGTAACTCAGGTACCTGGGCTTGCTGCAGAAGAGATGGAGCAGCAGATTACCATACCGGTAGAGCGAGCGCTTAATGGACTGCCAGGCATGCATGTTATGCGTAGCAAAAGTACATTTGGCTTATCTATGATCACTATTGTTTTTGAAGATGGTGTGGATGATTATTGGGCTAGATTGCGTATTCAAGAGCGACTCAATGAAGTTGAATTGCCCTATGAAGCCATACCCGGTTTAGACCCGTTGACCTCGCCTATAGGGGAAGTCTATCGCTATATCTTAGAAAGTAGTGCGGGCCATGACCTTCGGGAATTAACGGACTTACAAAACTTCACCATTATGCCGCGCATCAAGCAGGTATCTGGGGTAGCTGAAGTCACAAACTTTGGTGGAATAACCACTCAATTTCAGATTGAGGTGGATCCATGGAAGATGGAGCAGTATGATCTGTCTCTGGGCGATGTTATTGAAACGATTGAAAGCAACAACTTAAATACAGGCGGCAGCGTATTGCCACGAGGCGACCTGGGCTACGTAATACGGGGAATTGGATTGGTCAAAAACCTTGAAGATTTAGGCCGTATTGTAGTTAAGTCCGAAAAGGGCGTGCCTATCTTTCTAAATGATATTGGCGAATTAAAATACGGCACACTAGAACGCAAAGGGGTTCTAGGCTATACCGACAAAACCCGAGATTACAGTGATGGCATTGAGGGTATTGTACTGCTGCTGCGTGGAGAAAATCCATCAGTAGTCTTAGAAGGAATTCATGAGGCCGTAGCGGAATTAAATAATGGAGGCTTGCCAGATGGCGTTAGCATTCATACCTTCTTGGATCGCACTGAATTGGTCGAAACAACCCTACATACCGTATCCTATACGCTATTAGAGGGAATGGCCTTGGTTATTATTGTGCTTATTGTCTTTCTAGGAAGCTGGCGTGGGGCTTTATTGGTCGCAGTTACCATTCCCCTGGCCTTGTTAATTGCATTTATACTTATGCACTTCACGGATATTCCAGCCAATCTACTTTCATTAGGAGCTATTGACTTTGGGATAATAGTAGATGGGGCTATCGTAATGATGGAGACAATCCTGAAAAAACGAGAGGACAATCCACTTCTTCCACTGAAGGAAAAAACAATTGCACAGCGTGCAGCGGAAGTGGCTAAGCCGGTATTCTTTTCAACCATTATTATTATAACGGCTTACCTACCCTTGTTTGCCTTTGAGCGGGTGGAGAAAAAACTATTTACACCGATGGCCTTCACGGTTGGCTATGCATTAATAGGTGCCCTAGCAGTAGCGCTCTTGGTAATTCCAGGATTAGCCTACTTAATCTATCGCAAGCCTCAGAAGATCTATCATAATAAATGGCTTGAAAAAATGACTACGGCCTACCAAAGTAGGATACAGAAGATTATGAAGCGGCCAAAAATGATTTTTCTTCCATTGGCATTAATCCTTATTGTGTCGGGCTTACTGACCATGCGGGTGGGTAAAGACTTCCTCCCTCCTTTAGACGAAGGATCTATATGGCTACAAGTACAATTGCCACCTGGGGTGTCGGTTGAGAAATCCAAAGAGATGAGTGATACCTTGCGTGCGCGTACAATGCGCTATGAGGAAGTAACCTATGTAATGGTACAAGCCGGTCGTAATGATGATGGAACAGATCCTTGGACGGCTTCCCACTTTGAAGTTTCTATTGGCATCAAGCCTTACAAAGAATGGCCTAAAGGCAAGAATAAATACCATTTAATAGAGGAGCTTGCCAAGGAATACGAAGGCATGCCAGGCTATACTGTAGGCTTTTCACAGCCTATGATTGACGGGGTTATGGACAAGATTGCTGGAGCACATAGTGAGCTGGTCGTTAAAATCTATGGAGACGACTTTCATGAGACGCGCCGAATTGCTGATGAGGTTATGAATACCTTAAAAACAGTGCCAGGAGCAGTGGATTTGGCCATTGATCAGGAGCCCCCACTTCCGCAGCTACAAATTCATGCGGATCGCGATAAGATTGCTCAATATGGCCTAAATGTGGCCGATGTAGCCGAGCTTATTGAGGTCGCTATTGGAGGCAAGGCTGTTTCTCAACTATTTATTGGACATAAGGTTTATGACATTATCTGTCGCTATAGTGAGGCCAGCCGAGATACACCTGAGAAAATAGCGAATCTAATGCTTACCTCGCAGACTGGTGCTAAAATACCCTTATCGCAGGTAGCGGAGATAAAACTGAGTACAGGTGAAAGTACCATCACCCGAGAGATGAATAAACGACACCTTACAGTAAAGCTAAATGTTCGGAATCGGGATCTTAACTCCTTACTTACCGAGGCACAGCAGACCATAGAGAGCAATGTGAAGTACAATCATGAAGACTATTCTATTGAATGGGGCGGGCAGTTTGAAAACCAAAACCGGGCATATGAAAGACTATCTGTTATTGTACCCTTAGTCTTAGCTATTATGTTCGTGCTTTTATACAGTGCTTTTGGCTCCTTCCGTCAGGCGGGATTATTAATGAGCATTGTACCCTTAGCCCTCTTTGGAGGAATGCTAGCACTTAATGCACGAGGTATGTCACTCAATGTCTCTTCGGCTGTTGGCTTTATTGCACTCTTTGGGGTGGCCATACAAAATGGGGTCATTATGATCTCTCATATTAATGCCTTGCGTAAAAAAGGCTATGAATTGCTGGCATCTGTTATACAAGGTGCAGGACATCGCTTTAGACCTATATTAATGACAGCTACAGTAGCTGTGCTAGGTTTACTTCCGGCCTCTATGGCGACAGGCATAGGTTCAGATGTACAAAGACCATTGGCGACTGTAATTGTTTATGGCTTATTGTTCTCTACGATTATCACCCTATTTGCCCTGCCAGCATTGTACTACTTAATTGAAAGTAAATGGGGACGTAATTACAATGCAGTAAAAGAAGAAGACGAAGATTAATACAGGAAAAATGAAAAAAATTGCAACACTTCTGTTCGTTAGCGCCGCTATGCTTATTCAGCATAGCGCTAACGCGCAAGAAATCGATACGATTTTCCAGAAGAAAAACATGGATTATCTCTCCTATATTGCCGTAGTAGGCAAGCAAAATGCGGCCTATGCAGCTGAACGTTTTAATGTAAGTATGGCGGAAGCTGAAATCCAAACGGCTAGGATATTTCCTGACCCGGAGTTAAGCTTCAGTGGAGCAGACAATGGTCAACGCCGGATGAATATGGGCTATGCCTTTGGCTCCGAGCTGACTTGGACCGTAGAGCTTGGGGGAAAACGAAAAGCTCGAATTGACCTGGCTAAAAACGAGATGCAATTAGCGAGCTTACTCCTAGAGGACTACTTTAGAAATATGCGCGCTGATGCGACTATCGCCTTTCTGACAGGCTTGCAAAATCACATGCTCTTACAAGTACAATACGATTCATACAAACAGATAAAGCAGTTAGCCGTATCCGACAGTATCCGTCATAAACTGGGATCTATCTCTCAGGTAGATGCGCGACAAAGTAAGCTCGAAGCTGGGATTATGCTCAATGAGGTTTATGCAGCAGAAGCTGAGTGGAAGACTTCGCTGGCTGCCCTCTCCTTATGGATTGGCGCCGCGCAAGAGGAGACCTTGCTTAATCCACTAGGGAGCTTTAAAGGCTTTGATAGAAGCTTTAACCTTCAAGAATTAATAACGACTGCGCTTAATAATAGAGCCGATGTACGCGCTGCACTACAAAATAAGAACCTTTCCCAAAGTGTACTTAGACTCGCAAAGGCAGAACGGGCAATCGACATTGATATCTCATTAGGCATGGAGTACAACAGTTATGTTAGAAATCATATTGCCCCTACTCCATCCTTTACCTCGGTAAGTGCAGGAGTCAGTATTCCCTTAAAGTTCTCCAATAATCGTGCTGCTGATGTGCGTGTGGCACAGTATGGCAGCTTGCAAGCGCATCAGGAATTTAGACAGACAGAGTTAGAGATCCAAACGGAGATTGTACAGAGCTTCCAGCAATATCAAGCTATACAGAAGCAAGTACGTCAGTTTGACAAGGGGCTACTTTCAGAATCCAAGGCTATACTCGACGGGAAGATATTTAGCTACCAACGCGGGGAGACCTCCCTGCTGGAAGTACTGGATGCGCAGCGCACCTATAATGAGATTCAACAAGGATATTATCAAACCCTTTACAGCTATGCGGAAGCACTCGTAGAATTGGAACGAGCAGCAGGCATCTGGGATATTAACTTCTAAAAGCGATCGACATGAAAAATATAATAATGCTTTGGATAGCTTCAGGAATTTTCACACTTTCCTTCGCCCAAGAGCAAGCCGACAGCACAGCCCTAAGCTATATACAATTTGAGCGCGAAAGCCCAAAAGACAAGACAACATGGGGAGTTAGTGCAGGCGTAAACTACAACAACCTATTTGGGAAAGAGCTAGATTATATCTTTGCAAATAAACAGACAGACTACAAGCTAGGCTTTCATGCAGGGGTATTTGTAAACAGCCCACTCGGCAAAGGCTTTGGCTTTAGAAATGAATTGCTATTTAGTCTACGTAGAGCAGGGGTATACTTGAGCGATGAAGATGAAAAAGAATACAGCACCAACTTTAGCCGCAGCTACATCGACTTGATGCCCTTCAATCTAAGCTTTGAAAAAGGTGGCTTTCAAGTTTATGCAGGCCCTTATGTAAGCAGCCTACTTAGCGCTTATGTAAATCGTCAGGGAGAGGATGGAAAAATATACAAGGACAAAAGCATCTATGGCGACCCTGAAAATGAAGAGACTGAATCCCGTTACTTGCAGAAGTTTGACTTTGGGGTAAATGTAGGCTTTGGCTACAGGTTTGGAGACAAGTTCGGAGTTGGGCTCCGCTATATGCATGGCTTTACAGATATCTTTCAGTATGCAAATAGCTATACCAATGAAGATACAAAAACAAATAGTATAAAGATTTTCAACAGAGGTTTTAATCTAACCTGCGGCTTTAACTTCTAAACCAACGCAACCCATATATATAAGTGAAGACACCAATCTTTCCGTTAAGGTCGATTGGTGTTTTTCTTTTTAATAAAAATAGTTCTCCAACAAGAATTGAAATACCCGATCATCGCTCCCAAATCGATGCATCAATTGCTTCCAGGTTTGCGCTCCAAATTGAAACCTATTGCCCAAGCTATCTTCATACACCCACTTGTCAAAAACATCCTTTTTTAAGGAGGCTTTCTCCTGATCTACGCTAGCCTCTAGGTAGCCCTGTAAGTTGCGTTTAATCGATGTTTTAATACCGTCAAACTGCTCTTCAATATTTTGATGCCCAAAGATATCCACGCCTTGCACCAACTTGTAACCTCGATTATCCTCGATAATAACCTTATCAAAAATATCAATTTTGTAGTTTGCGACATACTTGCTATTATGTGCATTCTCGCGCAACAGGCTCCACATTAGTTCCGTTTGTTGCGCTTTACTACCTCGTATTCCGGGAAACATCTTGTCCAAGTATTTCTTCTTATAGCTAATCTTATTATCCCTATTGTCTGTAAAGACTAGATCATCAAAGATATTTTTCGCTAATAAAGCCTTATAATCTCGATCGGGCGAGCTATACGCGAGGTTGCCGAAAATATCCGTTTCTAGCCGCTGGGCTGAAACGCCAGTAAAGGTTAAAATAAAAATAAGGAGGAGATATATTCTAGTCATACGATGGGCTTTACTCGTTTGAATCTATTTGTCCAAGGAAGTTTAACAGCTCAAAAGAAATAATTAAGGCCCTTTCAAGAAACGCTGCGAAATCATTTACCGAATTTTTCTTAGTACTCACCGATAAAACGCAAGGTCTGGTCTAATTGTCATTTTATAAAACAGGCCCGCTTCCTACTTTTGAGGTATCAAATAAGCTATTAATTCATTTAAAATATTAAAACCCAGATTGCCATGAAAAGAACACTTGCATCCCTGATTACCGCGCTCCTTATGATCGGTACATTTAGCGCCTTTGCTGCTGAAAAGCCCAACCCGCTTAAAGACTTTAGCTCTAAGCGCATCTTAGAAAGCTACTTAGAAGCAATTACGCAAGGAAACCCTACAGTTAACAAATTCCTTTTTGCACCAGACTTTGAATATAGAAATAGTGCTAACAACAGAGTCTATAGTAAAAAAGCGTATCTCAGCTTCTTAAAAGCGAGTGAAAAGTTAGTCTATAATTGTAAAAGCACATACAGCATATTGGATGAATGTGGAGTAGAATGTGTTGCCAAAATTACGATGGTATTTGACAACTTTACCCGAGTGGACCACATCTCACTAAATAAAAGTAAAGAGGGATGGCAGGTTTACAAGGTTGTGACCACCTATCCATAAGCGCCCTAGTAGATTGTAAAAAAGCCCGCCCGAAATGCGGGATTTTTTATTTACAGGGCAGGCTCAGCTTTCCTCCTGCCAATGTCAAGATTTGGTTAGCGCCCTCTCTACAGGTAAAAAACACTTGCTATTATCAGCTAGAAAAGTCAATTTTGAGGATAAACATTTTAGATATGCAAGCATTACAAGGAAAAACTGCATTAATTACCGGTGCAGGTAAAGGACTAGGGAGAGCGATGGCTTTGGCATTAGCTGCCGAAGGGGTAAACCTTTTGCTGATCAGTCGTACCCTAACAGATATAGAGAAAGTGGCTGTAGAGGCGAAAGCTATTTATCCAGGTCTTACCGTGCAGGTCGCCGCAGCAGATATTGGTCAAGAGCAACAAGTAAAAGCAGCTGTAACACAATTAACCCAAGCAAACCAGCGTATAGATATCCTCATAAACAATGCGGGTACTTTAATGGCTGGAGGTATTTTAGACTTGCCTACAGCTGATTGGGAGCGGGTTATACAGGTCAACCTGATGGGTACCTATTACTTAATTAAGGAGGTGCTACCGTTTATTCTAAAACAAGAAGCAGGTGATATTATTAATATCGCATCTACAGCAGGCTTAAAAGGCTCAGCTGACTTTAGCGCTTATGGAGCTTCCAAAGCAGCAGTGATTAACCTTTCGGAAGCCGTTATGCAAGAGGTGCGTAAGAAAGGGGTGCGTGTTACAACGGTTAATCCAAGTACCATTGCTACAGCAATGACCTTAGACGCCAACTTTACGGATGGAAATCCTGAACGGGTATTGCAACCAGAAGATTTAGCTTTTGTGGTTGTAAACAACCTGAAGTTGCCTGCACGTGCATTTGTGAAAGACTTTAGTTTGTGGTCAACAAATCCATAATAACCTTAAAAGAGACAACCCTATTAACTGAGTTGTCTCTTTTTATTTCCTTTCACTTGCCTGCGGAAATTTCAAAACCATCCGCACGTAGGGAATAGCTTTGCTTACAAAGCCGAGGCCTTCTTTTATAAAGCCAAACCTGCTATAAAACATAGCCGCGTCAATTCTGGCATGGCACCAGAGTTCTGAAGCAGCTTCTTGCTGAGAGAAATCCATTACCTGCTGTAATAACGCCGTTCCTATCCCCTGACCTTGGTAATCTTCATCTACAGCAAATTTGCGGAATTGTATGCTCCCCTCGGCACGCCTAAAGAGGGAAATAACCCCTACCAACTTATTATCTTGGTAAGCTCCAAAGTGCATGCCGTCAAAGTCATCGTCAATCTGCACATCCTTTAAGCTGCCCTTAGGATACAGAACAGTCCGCCTTAAGCCCCAAGTAACGGGAGCAGCAATTTGTTCAATTTGTAACTCCGATTCTTGCATAGGGGTAAAAGTAATCAAATTTGTGAATCTATAATCAACAATAAAATAACTGGTTTCGGGGATATAATTTTACTGTTCGAATATGCATCTTTGCTAAACATTACATACACGTATGAAAAAAACATTTATTATCTGCAGTCTTTTGTTTATCAGCTGCATAGCAACCTTTGCCCAGACGCATAAGGCCTTCCGTATTGATTATCATATCTTCGGCCCGGCTGAGGACGGCGAAAATGCAAATGACGAGCCAGTAATTACCGCATGGGTAAATAATGATTTTATCAAAATACAACCGCTCGGGGAGGATCCAACCATTATTCTGCATACAAAAAGGGACAAGAAAACAGTCTTTATGAATGCGCTACAGCAGCAGTATATACTGGTTGATCCAGAGCTTATAGCTTCAGCTACCGCAAATGATTATCCGATAACCTTTGTTAAAGGACAACAAAAAGAAATTGCAGGCTATACCTGCAAGCTTGCACAGGTTAGCATAAATGATACGGAGGAAGAGGACACCCCCACTATTATAGATGTTTGGTATACAGAAAAACTACCCAACCTTTACTGGGGAGATTTTGAGTACTTAGAAAAAATACCTGGCGCTATGCTGAGCATTAGTGTTGAAGGCAATGGCTTTCGCGCACAAAATGTGCAGGCAGAAGAGGTAGCAGCTAGCGAGTTTACAATCCCTGAGGATTATGAGAAGGTAGATTACATAGCTTCTGATATGGAGGAATATGAAGAGGATGAAGAGAGCAATGAGCTGGGCTATGGACTCTTCCAATACCTAGATGAAGAGACTAACCTTTATGGCATACAAGACGAAGCGGGCAATAAAATCACAGCAGCATTGTATGCGCGTATCAATATATTTGAAGATAATATGAGCATTGTGACCAATGCAGATTACCAGACAGGTGTCATTGACTTAAAGGGCAAGACCGTCCTTCCATTTATCTATGAATACCTTAGTTATGATTCCGAGGGCAAACTATTTATCTTTTCTAAAGAGGAGCTTTTCGGACTTATGGATGTGAAAAGCAAAATTATCGTTCCTGCAAAATATCAGATGATTACTACCTTTGATTATGGTCTATGCTTATTTGTAGAGGGCGAAAACATGGGCGTGATGAACCTAAAAGGAGAAATCTTGGTACCTGCAATCGAAGGCAGTATCAGCGGTCATAGTGCCACGCACTTTGTATTGGTAGAAACCGATGGCACCTATAGCTTGTACAGCATTCAAGGTGCAAAGCGACTTGCGAAAGGCTTGGCGTATTTAGGTGTAACAGATGAGCCCAATATTTTTATTGCGATGAAGAATGATAAATATGGCTATTTGGATGAAACAGGCAAGCTGATTATTCCATTTATATACAGCAGTGCAACCATCTTTAGTGATGGAATAGCCTCAGTTTATATGGAGGATAGCGACGAAAGCTTCTACATTGATACCAAAGGAAAGCGCATCCCTGTACCAACAATGGACTAAAGTTCTAAATTTGCAACTGCAGAGAAGCATGTCTTTTCAGCAGTTGCAAATTCAAAAATTAGAGTCGGGTTTTAGCAGCGCAAATCCGCATTATCTTAGACGCTAACAAGGCATATTTATGTGGCATACGCTTTTCTTAAATTCTTT
>JASLCA010000204.1 GCA_030146225.1 Sphingobacterium sp.
TTTGCCAATGTATCTTTTAGTGGAACCAAGAGCACCATCGGATTTGGCTCTATCTCTCAAGCCTTAAATGAACGGAAGCGTTCAGATGATACATTTTTTGATCTATCCACCAATGCGGAACTGGGCAAATTCTTTCATCCAAGACATGGCATTAGTATTCCATTCTACTTTAACTACTCCAGACAGGTAGGTACGCCAGAGTATGATCCTTACAATCCAGACATTCAACTAAACTCGGCCTTAGCAACCCTGTCAAATAATAAGAAGGACAGTTTATTGCGCCTAGTACAAGATTTAACAACACGAAAAGCCTTTAGCTTTATGAACGTGCGGAAGCTAAAGACGAATAATGAAACAACATTACGCCCATGGCATATTGAAAACTTCAGTGCGTCCTATGCTTATAGTGCTTATCATCACTATGATTATAATGTTGCTAACTCCTTACAAAAGACATATAGAGCTGCCCTAGACTACAACTTTAGTAATCCTAATGTGAAGTTTGTGGAGCCATTTAAAAATATTAAAAATAGAAATCTAGCCCTTATCCGGGACTTCAACTTCAACCTGGTGCCCTCATTAATCAACTTTAGAATTGATGTAAATCGTATTTACAACGAAAACACCATGCGCGACAATAGCTCGGACAATACCCTTCCGACCTATTACAACAAGAACTTTAATATGAGTCGTATCTACGGCATTAGCTGGGACCTGACCAAGTCTTTACGTCTGGACTTTAATGCCACCAACTACTCTATTATTGATGAGCCAGCAGGTCGGATTGATGGGATGAAGCAAGATACCATGTGGTCCAACTTCTGGAAGATGGGTAGAACCACCGACTACAACCACATGATGAACCTGACCTATACGCTGCCGATCAACAAGATCCCCTACTTAGAATGGGTAAATGTGGTCACGCGCTATGGCACGCAATTCAACTGGCAAAGTGAACCCTTGTTGGCGCTTCAGAGCGAAACCATGAACATTGGTAATAGCATCCAGAATAATCGTACGATACAGGTTAACCCTACATTAAGCTTTAGTAGTTTATACAATAAATTCCAGTTCTTCAGGGACAATACACGGGCCAATGCCAAAGGCCCCAAGGCTGTCCTTGCTCAGCTCTTATCTTCTGTACGTACAGTAAATGCGGCCTACACCAAAAATGAAGGCCAGTATCTACCAGGCTACCTGCCCAACAGCAAGCTATTGGGTTATGACTTTGATCATAATGCACCAGGCTGGGGCTTTATCTTAGGTAGTCAATCCAGCATTTTAAATAGAGCCATACGCAACAACTGGATTACCTCGGATACCCTACAGACGCAGATGTACACAAAGACCTATGCCGAGAACATCTCCGTTGTCGCAAACCTAGAGCCATTTAAAGGCCTTCGGATCGACTTGAGCTCATCCCGTATAGACAACTATAATTATGCTGCAACCACGCAGTTTAATGCCAGTACAGGAAATTTAGAAAGTGTTACCCCATATACGACGGGTAACTACAGCATTACCCAGATTGCGATTAAGTCCGCATTTAAGGATCATAATGCCTTATTCCTAGCCTTTGAAGAGAATAGAGCCTTGGCCTCAGCAAAGCTTGCCGAACACAACCTAAACTCGGTTGGAGAGGATGCCGATTACTATGCCGACGGCTTTGGAAAGGCACAACAGGATGTGGTGATCAACTCCTTCTTGGCGACCTACCTGGGCAAAGATATTAATGGCAGTAAGCTGGGCAATAAGCCTAAATTCCCGTTGCCAAACTGGCGTATAACCTACAATAGATTGGCCAACCTGCTAGGCTTAACAGACTTTGTAACCTCCATTGCGATAAGCCATGCGTACAACTCTATATATGCCGTAACGGGTTACAACTCCGTACTGCGCTATGTAGAAAATGATGGCATGCCATCTGCGAGAGATGTCAACAGCAACTTCTTGCCACAGTTCCAATATGATCAAGTATCCATAATAGATCAGTTCGTGCCATTAATCGGATTGGATGTGCGCTTTGCAAACAGCATCTCGGCAACATCCGAATTAAGACGTATGCGTAATATGAACTTTACCCTTGCCAATAGTCAGATGTCTATGCTGACAGAGAATGCCTTTGTATTTGGAATGGGCTACCGTAAGAGCAATGTAGGCATGCCTTTCGGCTGGTTTAGCGACAAAAAATGGAACAATGATATTAACTTTAAGTTGGACGTGGCTGTGAATGATCGGAAGACTATTGTCTATCGTTCAGACATTAATACCGCTGAAATATCAGCAGGAAACAAAAGCATAAGCATAAACCCAACATTGGATTATGTGATTAACCAGCAATATAATATTCAGTTCTTTTACAACTCCAATGTGGTGAAGCCGTATACCTCACAGAATTACGCTACTTCATACACCAACTTCGGGGTGAATATTCGGATATTTTTTCAGTAAGGGTTAAGCAGGTGCACGATTTAAATAGTAGAGACAAGCGAGTAAGGATAATATAAGATGGCAGAGGACTTAGTAATAGCAGCAGGAACAAAGGAAGAACAGTATCAATTATTAAGCAAGCAGATTGCAGCTTTACTTTATGGGGAAGCTGACCTGATAGCTAATATGGCCAATGTAGCAGCAGCATTAAAGGAGCAATTTGGATTTTGGTGGGTAGGCTTTTACCTTGTCAAAGGGAAAGAGCTGGTCTTAGGCCCCTTTCAAGGACCGGTAGCCTGCACTCGGATAGGCTTTGGAAAAGGCGTATGCGGTGCCGCTTGGGAGCGTCAGTCAACAATTATAGTACCTGATGTAGAACAGTTCCCTGGACACATCGCCTGTAGCTCCTTGTCGAAATCAGAAATAGTCGTTCCGGTATTTCAAGATGGGCAATGCATAGCCGTCCTCGATGTGGATAGTGAGCATCTCAACCTATTTGATACGACTGACCAAAAGTATTTAGAAGCGATTTGCGCCTTGTTTAACTAGGCTTTAATGCGACATCCCAGACCTTTACCAACTTGTCGTCGGCAACGGTAATCAGTTGTTTGCTATGGGGATGGTAAATAGCCGCATTGATCGATAAGCGATGACAATCAAAGCCCTTGTCCAAGCTTACCGTCTTTAATAAAGCCAAGGATTGAGGATCCCAAAACTTAATGGATTTGTCGCGACTAACGGTCGTTAATAATTCTGCTTCAGGATGTTTTACAATCCCATAAACCGTAAATAGATGCGGGGTTATCCCCTTTTGAACGGCAAGGTCTTGAGGCGCCAATTTGTAGAGCTGAGCATCTCTACCACCTGTAAAAACATGGG
>JASLCA010000219.1 GCA_030146225.1 Sphingobacterium sp.
GGCGCACCTTGGCCTGCTTTTTTAGCATATAGGTTTAACTCATCTACAAGTACATCAATCTCTAATGGAATAAATGCTTTTTCATAAGTTTCGGCTACAATGGTTTCAAAGCGCGGAAGCATCTCTTTTCTTTTCGCTTCATTGGCAGCAGCATACTGTGCTAATCCTTTGCCTAAGCTAGCTGGAAGCGCAGCAAAGGTAGATGAACGTAACATCCCCATTAGGTAGTTGTCATGGCGTGCCTTTTCATTGGTAGCTGCATAGTAGTTGTTAATGCTGCTGATCACATTGCCATATTGCGCCTTGTTGGCTTTCTTGTTCGCCCACTTGTCAAAGCTTGCTTCTTGCTTTTGTTTGGTGGCTGCGGTTTGATGTTGTGTCAAGGCATCAATCATCCCTTGACGGTTTTTCCAGTAGTTGGCGATGCCAGAGTACTGAGATGCATAGTTAATCTTAACAGCTTGGTCTTTGTCCATGTGTTTCTTCATGGCGTCCATACCTGTTTTGGAGGCTTCAACCCAAGCTGGGTATGCAAACTTCACATTTTGATCAATACCGGCAGCTGGCATCCAACGGTTGGTACGACCTGGGTAACCCAAAATCATGGAGAAGTCACCTTCTTGAATACCTTTAATACTAATAGGAAGGAAATGCTTAGGCTTTAAAGGAACATTGTTAGTGGCATATGCAGCTGGATTACCATCTTTGTCGCCATATACGCGGAAGATAGAGAAGTCACCTGTATGTCTTGGCCATTCCCAGTTGTCGGTGTCGCCACCAAATTTACCAATGCTATTTGGAGGCGTACCTACTAGACGAACATCGGTGTAATCTTGGTATACAAAGTAGTAATACTCATTCCCGTTGTAAAAGGATTTTACCGAAACTACATATTTCCCGCCTTCGCTATTTTCTTTCTCAATTTTTGCGATTTCTTGGTTGATTACCTTTTCCCGAGCTTTCTCATTCATGTCATCATTTACCAAGCTTAAGATACGCTTGGAAACATCATCCATACGAACGAAGAAGCGTACAAACAAGGATTTAGGCTTTAACTCTTCGCTAAAGGATTTTGCCCAGAAGCCATTTGTAAGGTGGTCGTTCTCTGGGGTTGACAATTCTGCAATTGCACCATATCCACAGTGGTGGTTGGTAAAGACTAATCCTTGACCAGATACAATTTCAGCTGTACATCCGCCATTGAATTGTACAATTGCATCTTTTAAAGAGGAATTGTTAATGCTGTAGATCTCTTCAGCAGTCAGCTTTAAGCCTTTCTTCTGCATGTCTGCTTGGTTCAAACGCTTTAAATGCATTAAGAACCACATTCCCTCATCAGCGAATGTTACCATACTAACTGTGCTCAGTAGTATGAAAATTAATATTTTTTTCATGTTCAACCTTGTTTTTATACCTACAAATTTGATTTAAATCCTGCGCAAATCAAAATTAATGGGTAATAAAATGGATACAGACTAGATTATGTCATATATTATGGAATAATAAATCGAAATAGATGCTTTTCTTTATCTTTGCAATATGGCATCATTTGAAGATTTCAAGTTAAACAAACAAATACTGAATGCAATTGCAGAAGCGGGCTATCAAGAGCCGACTGAAATACAGCAGCATGCAATCACGCCAATCTTGGCTGGACAGGATGTAATGGGCATTGCCCAGACCGGAACCGGAAAGACTGCGGCCTTCGTACTTCCTATATTGATGAACCTCAAATATGCACAGGGTGATGATCCACGCGCATTGATTCTTTCTCCTACACGAGAATTGGCAATGCAGATCGACGCTAGTATTAAAGAGTATTCTACCTATTTAGACCTGCGCACCGTATTGCTGTATGGCGGCTTAGGCCCTAAGACTCAAAAAGAACAATTGGCTAAAGGCTGTGATATAATTGTGGCTACTCCAGGACGCTTCTTAGACCTTTACTTAGCTGGGGACATCAATACCAAGTTTTTAAAGTTCTTGGTTATGGATGAAGCAGATAAGATGATGGATATGGGCTTTATCGGAAAGATTCACCGTATCCTAGAGGTTGTACCGCGGAAACGTCAAAACCTACTCTTTTCAGCGACGATGAGCGAGCTGGTCCGCAAGATTTCGGGGGACTTCTTGGAGTTTCCTACCGTAATTGAGGTAACTGAGCAGGCTACACCTGCTAAGACTGTAGCGCAGTCGCTGTACCATGTGCCCAACTTAAAGACTAAATTAAACCTATTGCAACATCTGCTGCTTGATGGAGAAGCCTTTCACCGTGTGATTGTCTTCTGTAGAACAAGACAGGTGGCGGATGATGTGTTTCGGTATTTAGAGCGTAAGCATGGACAAGATCATGTACGGGTAATTCATGCCAACAAAGGACAAAATACACGTATCAATACGATAAATGCATTTAAGGAAGGAAGTATCCGTATCCTAGTGGCTACGGATGTGGCAGCGCGGGGCTTGGATGTGACCAATGTAAGTCATGTCTTTAACTTTGATGTGCCTATTGTAATTGAAGATTATGTACACCGTATCGGAAGAACTGGACGAGCCTTTAACAATGGAGATGCGATTACCTTTGCCAATCCAGCAGAAGAATACTTCGTACGTCAGATAGAAAAGCTAATCCGTCAGGAGATTCCTTTAAAGGATATTCCAGCGGATGTATTCTTAGAGAAGACCGGATTTGATGAGAAGCAGGCTATTGCCCGTGAAATTGACAACCAGAAGCGTAAGGATAATCCCGATTATTTGGGAGCATTCCACGAAAAGAAGTTTGTTATTCAGCAGAAGAATGCAAAGTCAGGTAGGGGAGGTAAAGGTGCTAAAGGCGGTAAGTTTGCTCCAAAAAAAGGAAAGAAACGCTAAGCATGAAGTTGACGCCATTAAACATTGTATTGGCCTGTCTGATAGCATGGGCGATCGGAGAGTGGGTAAATGGGGAAATGGTATTTTCTGGCTGGCTGTTTGTCTTGTTCCTAGTTTTTGTCTTATTAAGTGACTTGGTATTTAGGGTGCTTATCAAAGATTTACGAAAGCTATGGATGGGGGAGCTAGGCTTTATCTTGTTAACAGGGATTTTAGTAGTCTTAATTAAGGTTATATAAGCAATAGGGGAAGTCCCTATTGCTGAATTTTTTAGTATAGTATTGAATATGAACTATCCGTTTCGGATAATCCATATTACCATTGAAAAACAAATTATTGAATATGAAAAAAGCAGAAATAAAATTAAACGTAGTTTTAGACGCGGATAATGTGCCAGATACGATTGATTGGTCATCTACAGATGGTGAAACATCAGATGAGATGCCGGCAAAGGCGATGTTCTTAGCCTTGTGGGATGCTCAATATAAAAACTCTATGCGTATTGATTTGTGGACAAAGGATATGCCTTATGATGAGATGAAGCGTTTCTTTTATGAAACCCTGCAAACTTTGGGCGACACCTTTTTACGTGCTTCAGGAGGCGATCCTATTGCAGAGAAGGTTATAGGCGATTTACGTGATTACTGTGCGCATTTCGCAGAAAAAATGGAAGTTTTAGAACCAGAGGGTTAAACCTATTTTAAATACGATTGGGTATGAACTATTTTTTAGTAAAATCAGAACCTTTTAAATATAGCTGGGATCAGTTTGTCGCAGATGGAGAAACCTTTTGGGACGGGGTAAGAAATTACCAAGCCCGAAATAATATGAAGGCGATGAAAGTCGGCGACTTAGTTCTTTTTTATCATAGTAATGAAGGAAAAGAGGTTGTAGGCGTTGCAAAGGTAGTAAAGGAGTTCTATCAGGATCCAACTACGACAGATGAAAGATGGGTTGTCGTTGACCTTGCCCCAGTAGAGGCTTTTAAGAGAAAAGTTACCTTGGAGATGGTCAAGGCAGATGAAACCTTACAGGATGTTGCCCTAGTCCGTCAAGGACGACTTTCTGTAATGCCTTTAAAGGTAGCAGAGTTTGATCGTATTGTTGCTTTGGGAAATCCTGAAGACGAGTAACTGAGTAACGAGTGACAGCGTAAGAAGTTTAAACTTTGTCACTCGTTACTAATTTTGTTACTTGTCACTGAGTTAACCTTTATCGCTAAAGAAGCTCATCATAGACTTTAAAGACGTGGCATCTTCTGGCTTCATCTTCTTACCTAAGATAAGGCGTAATTCGCGTCTACCTAATGCCTCTTCATATAATTTGATTTCTTCTTCGGTTTCAGGCACCAATTCGCCAACCTTTCTGGGCTTGGTGTTTTCGTCTATTGCAACAAAGGTGTAATATGCCTCATTACTCTTAAATCTTGTGCCTTCAGGAAGATTATGCGCATAAATCTCCATCCGAACTTCCATCGAAGATGAGAAAGCACGTGAAACCTTAGCCTGAATGGTTACCACCTCTCCGAGTTTAATGGATCGACTAAAGGAAACATTGTCCACAGATACCGTTACCACGGGACTGTTGGAGTGCTTCTGAGCGGCCATAGCTGCACAGATATCCATCCAGTAAAGCAGTCTACCACCCATTAGATTCCCAAAGGTATTGGTGTCATTGGGAAGCACCAGCTCATTCATTTCCGTATAGGATTCTTTGGCGAATTTTTTATTCATCTTATATGTGATTTTTCAGTTGTTTTTCGATTTCTTGTAAGCTGTCTGCAAAGCTACTTGGCCTAAAGCCTAGTTCCGAGATGGCTTTGTCTATAATAAAGCCGGTACGCCTTGGACGGTTTTTGTCTTGCCCGATGGAAGCCGCTGGAATTGCCTGTATCAAGGAGTGATCCAGTTGCCAGCAGTCTGCAACCTGCTCTACCAGTTCTAGAATGCTGTAGAGCTTGCTGCTGGAAATATGATAAATACCCTGTGCCTGCTTTTCGGCAGCCAGTATACAGGCTCTAGCCAAGTCGTCCACCCAGGTTGGCATACGCCACTGGTCAGCCACTACTTGTATAGATGCTTGATTTTCCAATTTTCCTTTTGCCCATAAGACTAGATTAGAACGTCCGGGATCTTGAATTACTCCATATACTAAGATGGTACGGAGGATCACTGCCTGATTGTTTACAGCTAAGATAGCCTGCTCCGCATCAAGCTTGCTTTGACCATAGGCATTGCAAGGATTTGGACTATCGGTCTCTAGGTAAGGTCCTGCCTTGCCATCAAAGACAAAGTCAGTGGAGAGGAAGCTGAAGTGTATGTTGGATTCCTTAGCGATTTCAGCCAGTCTACGGGGAGCTTCTACATTGACTCGTCTACATTCCGCGGGATTTGATTCGCATGCTTCTACACTGCTTATCGCAGCTGTATGAATAATATGCGTAGGCTGAAATTCCTGGATAAAGTCTGCCAATGCAGAGAGGTCTGTCAAAGGAATCTGTACAAATTGATAGCCTTCCTGCCGCGGGTTACGGTTTTCGGAACGTGAAGTACAAGCAAGGCTGAGGTCGGCTCGATCCAACAACATGTCAGTTAGCTTCTGCCCCAAAAAGCCATTCGAGCCCGTTAATAATACACGCATAGTTGATGTTGCTTAGTTTGTCCAGATAAAGTCCATCTTGGACTGCTGCATAGAATTGTCCAAAACCTTGATCTCCAACTCTAGGATTGCCTGTAATGCATTAAAATCAATCTTTTCAGCATTATCAGTGGGCATATGGTAATCTTCATGACCACCTGTATGGAAAAACAATACCGGAATATTCTTCCTGTAGAAGGATGTCTGATCCGAACCCCCATTGCCATCCTTGCTCAGGTTAAACTTTAAAGGGCTAGTAATCCCTTCAAATATAGCAGGGAATTTGCTGCTGGTACCATAGCCTATAATGGCTAAGCCATTGTCGGGGTTATAGCGCCCGATCATATCCATATTCAGCATCCAGTGGATGTCAGCTAAAGGGATAGTAGGATGCGCTGTGAAATACTTAGAGCCAACAAGCCCAAGCTCTTCAGCACCGAAGCCAATAAATAAGATGTTAAAGGGTTCTACAACTGCATTGCTGCTATAATGACGCGCTAGTTCAAGAAGCCCCGCTACGCCGGATGCATTATCATCTGCACCGTTATGTATCTTTCCAACTCCCAAGGGGTCTTTAGAGCTGCCCTGATGTCCCAGTCCCAAATGGTCATAATGCGCACCAATCACAATCGTATAAGGCGCTCCATTGTCCAAGAAGCCCAGAACATTGCTGGCTTGTCGGATGCTGTCTTTGACAACTACGCGACGCACCTTGGCTTCAAAGTGTTGTCTATAGCCATTTTCTCCCTTAGGGAGTAGGCCGTATTGCTGAAAATGTTTCGTAATGTATTTGGCGGCTTTTTCGGCTTCTTTAGAGCCTGTGCCACGCCCTTTCATCCGATCCGCTGAAAGGTAATAGATATGCTTCTTTAATAGGCCTTGATCGATTTGGGCTTGCGCACAAAAGCTGAAGGCTATAAATAGCAAGCTGACAAGGGAAGATCTAAAACAGTTTAGTTTGTTCATGCCCAAAGATACATATATTCGATAGGGCATAAAAAAAATGCGTGTTAATCTTCTACTACTTCCGAGTTAAGGCTCTCTTTTTCAACATGCTCTTCCTTGAAATAACGCTTTTGAAAGATTAGAATTAGGAAAACCCCTACAGATATCGCCGTGTCTGCAATATTAAAGACGGGTCTAAAGAATAAGAAATGCTCACCTGCCCAAAATGGAAACCACTCTGGGAAATAGCCTTCTATAATCGGGAAGTAAAGCATGTCTACCACCTTGCCATGAAAGATACTGGCATAGCCGCCTGCATCTGGAAATAAGGAAGCGGTTTGGTAAAAGGTACTTTCACTAAAAATTAAGCCGTAGAAGGTAGAGTCAATAATATTGCCCAAAGCCCCCGCAAAAATTAAGGCTACATTTAAGATAAAACCTCGGTGGTACTTATGCTTAACCATATAATGAAGGCCATAGCCAATTCCGCCCACCGCTACAATTCTAAAGAGGGTTAGAAAAAGCTTGCCGAACTCACCGCCAAACTCCATCCCATAAGCCATTCCATTGTTTTCAATAAAATGAATTAGCACTTTATTGCCGATAATATTAAAATCTTGACCAATGGTCATATTGAGTTTAACCCAGAATTTAGAAATCTGGTCAATCAACAATACAAGCGAGATAAGGAATAGGGGTTTAGTGTAGCCTTTCATATAATGTGTAAAAATGGTCTTTGTCAAAGGACAAAGACCATTTTAATGTTTTTCAAAATTAATATTGTTTGTTTTTCGCCTCGATACTCAAGGTCGTGTGCGGAACAGCCTTCAATCTTTCTTTTTGAATAAGCTTTCCAGTCTCTCTACAAATACCGTAGGTTTTGTTTTCTATACGAACTAAAGCTGCCTCCAAGTTGTCAATAAACTTCTTTTGGCGAGCGGCAAGTTGGTTGGTCTGTTCTTTTTCAAGCGTAGCAGAACCATCTTCCAACGTTTTGTAAGTGCCAGCAGTGTCATCTGTGCCATTTGCATTACTGTTGCTTAACGTAGATGTCAACGCGTTTAGTTCTTCTCTTGCGATACGTATTTTCTCTAAGATAATATTTTTAAACTCTTGGAGTTCCGCATCACTGTAGCGTGTTTTCTCGTTAGTAGTTCCCATAATTAAATTTTATCAATTAATACTTTTAACTCTGTACCATCTATTTCAATGGTATCAGATACATTGGTTAATATTTCTTGGAAGTCCAATGATACAGCCAATATTTCGGTGCAAATATACGATAAATTATCATTAGCTGCTTCTTGAATATCAGCGTCTTGGCTTATCGTTACCTTAATCTTGTCAGTAACCTCATATCCCTTGTCTTTACGCAGGTTTTGAAGACGATTTATTAACTCTCTGGACAAGCCTTCTTTCTTTAGTTCTGGCGTAATATGAACATCCAGCGCAATAGTCAGTTTGCCTAGATTAGCAACCTGCCAACCCGCAACATCCTCCGCGATAATTTCTACATCTTCTGCCGTAATACTATATGCTGTGTCCTTAAGCGCCAGGCTTCCAGTTTGTTCCAAAATTGTAATATCCTCGTCGGTTAACCCTTGGATTGCCGAAGCAACCACTTTCATATCCTTACCAACTTTCGAGCCAAGAACCTTAAAGTTTGGTTTTATTTTTTTCTTTATAATACCAGTGGTGTCGGTTATAAATTCGATTGACTTAATATTTGTTTCCGATAAGATTAATTCTTTAACTTTTTCGATTTTTTGCTGAAATGCTTGATCCAATACCGGAATTAAGATTTTGTTCAATGGCTGACGCACATTAATACTGGTCTTCTTCCGTAGGGACAGGGTCAAAGAAGATATATCCTGTGCCAAGGCCATGCGCTCTTCCAGGTCTTTATCTACGAAATCCGTACGGTATGTAGGGAAGTCTGCTAAATGTACAGATTCAAAATTCTCTTTATTTGTATTGGCGTGCAAGTCTAAATACAATTGATCTGCAAAGAATGGCGCGATAGGCGACATTAGCTTCGCAATGGTATCCAAACAGGTAAATAAAGTCTGATAAGCAGATATCTTGTCTACACTATAATCCCCTTTCCAGAAGCGACGTCTACATAGGCGTACATACCAGTTGCTCAAGTGTTCATCCACAAAGTTTTGGATTGCACGAGCAGCCTTGGTAGGCTCGTATTCGTTATAATAACTGTCTACCTCGTTTGTCAGACTGTTTAATAAGGAGATTACCCAGCGATCAATCTCAGGACGTTCATCCTGTGCAATATCAGCCTCCGCATAGTTGAACTTGTCAATATTTGCATACAGCGCAAAGAAGGCATAGGTGTTATAAAGGGTTCCGAAAAACTTCCGACGTACCTCTTCAAGCCCATCCATATTGAACTTTAAGTTGTCCCATGGGGAAGCATTGCTTATCATATACCAGCGGGTAGCATCCGCACTATGTTGTTCTATGGCTGAAAATGGATCCACTCCATTGCCCAAGCGCTTGGACATCTTATTGCCATTCTTGTCTAAAACAAGCCCATTGGAAACCACGTTTTTAAATGCGATCTTACCTTGGAACATGGTTGAAATTGCATGCAGGGTAAAGAACCAACCGCGCGTCTGATCCACTCCTTCTGCAATAAAGTCAGCAGGGAAGCTACTTTCATAACCGGCTTTAAATGGATGCTTGTCACCCTTGTTTAGCTTTTCATAGTCTAAGCCCCATTGTGCATAAGGCATTGCGCCTGAATCAAACCAAACATCTATTAGGTCCGGTTCGCGGAACATCTTCTGCTTGTTGATAGAAACCAATACAATATCATCAACATACGGACGGTGTAAGTCTAAATCTGCTGTGCCAAACTTTGCTAGGTAAGCTTCGTTTTTAGCTTTTTCATCTTCTGAAAGCACGCCCGAATTGATCGCATCCTCCAGCAATGATTTTAACTCTGGAAGGGTACCGATACAGACTTCTTCATTCTCATCTGCTGATCTCCATATCGGGAGGGGAGTTCCCCAATAGCGCGAACGCGAAAGGTTCCAATCCACTAGGTTTTCCAACCAGTTTCCAAAACGACCCGTTCCGGTAGCTTCTGGCTTCCAGTTAATTGATTTGTTGAGGGCTACCAACTGCTCTTTAACGGCTGTAGTCTTGATAAACCAACTGTCTAATGGATAGTAGAGTATAGGCTTATCTGTACGCCAACAATGTGGGTAGCTGTGCTCATATTTTTTGACATCAAATGCCTTGTTGTCTTCTTTTAGCTTAATAGCAATCAGTACGTCTGTAGGACGGAAGTCCTCCGCTGCACGTTCTGCATCGCTGTAGTATTCTTCTTTTACAAATCTGCCCGCAAAGTCCGTAATCTCTGCTACAAAGCGACCTGTGCGGTCAACAGTAGGAATGTCCTTGCCATTTTCATCTTTAACCAAGATGGCTGGCACGTCATTCTCCTTACAAACCCGGAAGTCATCCGCACCATAGGTAGGCGCCGCATGGACTATACCAGTACCATCCTCGGTTGTAACGAAGTCTCCAGGAATTACCAGAAATGCTTTTTCCAACAGTTCTTCACTGCTGATATAAGGCATAAGTTGTTTATAGCGTAGACCCAGTAGGGCTTCGCCCTTAAAGGTTGCTGCAACTTCCCAAGGGATAAGCTTGTCTCCTAATTTAAAATCTTGGAAGGCCGCATTCTCGCCCTCTGCTTTAAAATGTTTAGGGATTAGGTTCTTTGCCAGGATAACCGATACTGGAGCACCCGTATACTGGTTAAATGTTTTAATTTTTACGTAGTCAATATTCTTTCCAACGACCAAGGCAGTATTACTTGGCAATGTCCATGGGGTTGTTGTCCAAGCGATAAAAGCCACATCCTCTGTGTCTGACTCTATTAAGGTAGAAAGCAAAGGGTGTACCTGCTTGTTGTCCAAGCGAAATTGGGCAACTATACTGGTGTCTTTTAAATCCTGATAAGTACCAGGTTGATTTAGCTCGTGCGAGCTTAGGCCTGTACCTGCTGCAGGAGAATAAGGTTGTATGGTATAGCCTTTATAAAGCATGCCTTTGCTGTAAAAGTCTTTCAACAAATACCAAAGGGTCTCAATATAGTCAGTTTCGTAGGTGATGTAGGGATTGTCAAGGTCTACCCAATAGCCCATCTTCTGCGTGAGGTCATTCCATACATCAGTATAGCGCATGACTTCATCGCGACAGGCTTGATTGTAGGCTTCTACCGTGATTTTCTTTCCAATATCTTCTTTCGTAATGCCCAATGATTTTTCAACAGAAAGCTCAATTGGCAAGCCATGCGTATCCCAACCGCCCTTACGTTTTACTTGAAACCCTTTTAAGGTTTTGTAACGGCAAAAAATATCCTTGATAGAACGGGCCATGACATGGTGAATGCCAGGCATCCCATTTGCTGAAGGTGGACCCTCATAAAATGTGTATGGCTTACTCGCTGGACGATTCGAAATACTTTTTTCAAAGATGTTATTCGATTGCCAATGTTTCAATATCTCTTGCCCTATCTCAGGTAAATTTAACTGCTTATATTCCTTGTACATCCGAAAATTGCTATTGTTTTTAAAGGTCGCTAATTTAAACATTTTCAATGAAAGCAGGCATCTGTTCCCATTAAAATCATTAATAAGCATGTGTTCATCCGCCAGAAGACGGATGAAACACGTAATTATCTCTTTTTATGGAGCTAAAAAGAATCTTTTTAAGAGAAAAGGTACTTAGGCTGAGAAGGAGCTTCCACAGCCGCAAGTGCTCTCTGCATTGGGGTTGTTAAATGTAAAACCGCGTGCATCCAAGCCGTTTTTGAAGTCAATCTCCATGCCAGCTAGGTACATGCCATGGGCCTTATTCATAAAAAGACGAATGCCCGAAACGGTGTATTCCGTGTCGCCATCTTTCTTTTGGTCAAAGCCTAATATGTAGCTCATGCCTGAACAGCCTCCGCCCTCTACGCCTACACGTAAGCCGAAGTCTGCACTTATCTCTTGTTGATCAACTAGTTTTTTTAGTTCATTTACAGCGCCCGCTGTTAGCGTTACTGGTGCTGTCGCTGTTGTGCTATCTGTATTCATTATGCTAAAATTAAAACCTTCCTAATTAAACAAAAATACATAATTTTAGACAGATTTCTGAGCGATCGCCTTTTTTGACATGAATAATACATTATCACTATGAGTAAGGAATTTATTGATTTTTTTATGCAGCTTTTAGCAACGAGCTTAGCGGTATTTGCAGGAGGTTTGTTGGTCTTCCGCTTAGCTTGGCCCAAGGTGGAAGTGCATATGCTTCGCTTAAACGCTTTGAATCAAAGTCGCGACTTTAATAAGGCATTGCAGCAATTACGCTTTACTGCTTATGAACGATTGCTTTTATTTGCAAATCGCATAGAGCCACAAGCATTAATGCTGCGCAACCATAGTCCTGAATTGAGTGTGGACAGCTTTGTACGAGCCTTGCTGCAAGAGGTTGAAAGTGAGTATCAACATAACCTTACGCAGCAGCTGTATGTTTCAGATGCAGCATGGGCATTTCTTACGGATTTGAAAAACAATACTATAAGCCTATTACGCAATGCCAAAGAAGGTTTGCCAAAGGATGCGATTCTAGATCAGTATGTAGCTGTAGTGCTGCAACATATGAAGGAATTGGAGCCAAACCCTTACGCGGCTGTGCAGCTGATACTTAAAAAGGAACTAACGGCTTAGAAATATGGGTTTTTGCTCGTGAATTTGTTGTATTTATAGTATATTTGCAGCGAAATTAATAAAACATTAAATTTTACGCCTTAATAATAAAATAATGGAAAGAGATCAGGCCGTTTTTAATCTAATAGCTGAAGAGCTTAAGCGTCAAGAAGAAGGTATTGAGTTAATCGCTTCTGAAAACTTTGTAAGTAAGCAGGTCATGGAAGCTGCGGGTTCCGTATTGACTAATAAATATGCTGAAGGACTTCCGGGAAAACGTTACTACGGTGGTTGCGAGGTAGTCGATGTAATCGAGACAATTGCTATTGACCGTGCAAAGGAACTTTTTGGTGCTGAATGGGTAAACGTGCAGCCACACTCGGGTGCACAGGCTAATGCCGCTGTATTCCTTGCTATCTTAAAGCCAGGTGATAAGATTTTAGGCTTTGACCTTTCACATGGAGGTCACTTAACCCACGGATCTTCTGCCAATTTCTCTGGTAAGCTTTACGAACCTTTTTTTTATGGAGTAAAAAAAGATACAGGTTTAATTGATTACGAACAATTAGAAGAGACCGCACGTGCTGAAAAGCCAAAGGTTATTATCTGTGGTGCTTCCGCTTATTCGCGTGACTGGGATTATGCACGCATCCGTAAGGTTGCTGATGAAGTTGGCGCTTTGGTGGTTGCTGATATCTCGCACCCTGCTGGATTAATTGCGCGTGGCTTATTAACAGATCCACTACCACACTGTCATATTGTTACAACCACTACCCACAAAACGTTACGTGGACCACGTGGAGGAATGATTATGGTAGGTAAAGATTTTGAAAACCCTTGGGGACTTAAGAATCCAAAAGGTGAAACGCGTACCATTACACAATTATTAGACCTAGCGGTTTTCCCTGGAACGCAAGGTGGTCCTTTGGAGCATACCATCGCAGCAAAAGCAATTGCATATGGCGAGGCTTTGTCAGATGACTACTTAACGTATATCAAGCAAGTACAAAAAAATGCGGCTGCTTTAGCGCAGTTTTTTGTGGAGCAAGACTACCAAATTATTTCTGGTGGTACCGACAACCATTTAATGTTAGTTGACTTGCGCAACAAGGATATCTCTGGGAAAGAAGCTGAGGCTGTTTTAGGTCTTGCTGGAATTACTACCAACAAAAACATGGTTCCTTTTGATACCCGTTCTCCATTTGTTACTTCCGGAGTTCGCTTCGGAACTGCCGCCATTACAACGCGTGGCGTTAAGGAGGCAGAAATGATTCAAATTGGCGAATTGATTCACGAGGCATTGACAAACCGTTCAAATGATGCTACTTTAGCTAATATCCAGCAAAAAGTTAAAGCGATGATGGCACAGTTTCCTTTGTATCTATAAGCTTTACAGCTAATTGCAGGTTTAAGCAGTCGAAAAAATAAGCAAATATTTAAAGCGTGCTCTTGAAATTTAAGTTCAAGAGCACGCTTTTCTGCTTTTTGAAGATGTGGCTTAATATGTAAAGAAATGTTAAAAAAACGCCATTAAATTTGATTATTCACTATTTTTTGGTTGATTTGAGTAATAAGACATCTAAAACAATAGCGCCTATAAAACACATATACTCTTAGAAAAATATTATTCTACTAAATCGAGGAGATTTACTATGAAAGCATGGAAAGAAAAGAGTGATCTTGAATTAATTCAAGCTTATGTGTCAGGCAATGAGATTGGAATTGAGGTTTTATTGGGTCGGTATAAATCCAAAATTTATACTTCAATATACTTGCAGGTAAAAGACGAATACCTAGCAGAGGATATATTCCAAGAAACATTCATAAAAGTTATTAGAACCCTGAAGCTGGGAAAATATAATGATGAAGGTAAGTTTTTGCCTTGGGTAATTCGTATTGCTCAGAATATGGTGATTGATCATTTTAGAAAGGTGAAAAGGAGTCCTACTGTAGTCAGCAGTGATGGTTATGATATCTTTGGGGTTTTGGAATTTGCAGAAGAAAGTGCGGAGTCCAAATTATCCGTATCTCAACGGGATATAGATCTAAAGAAGATTATACAGTTGCTACCTGATGATCAGAAGGAGGTGCTTATTATGCGTCACTTCTGTGAAATGAGCTTTAAGGATATTGCTGAGGTAACAGAGGTCAGCATCAATACAGCCTTGGGTAGGATGCGGTATGCGTTAAGCAATCTGCGGAAGATGATTGAAGAGCATAAGATGATGCTGAATGTCAGTTAGTCGGACAGATGCAAAATTGACAGTTATTCCTATAGGCTGATTTTTTTTATGACAAAATGTTCGATTATTTGTAACTTAGAGCAACAAATAGGGGAGTGGAATAAGAATTGATAACACTTTACTATATAGAAGAAAGAAATTATGGGAATATACTGGATATTGTTTATTGGAATTGCACTGGTCAGTTGGTTAGTTCAATCTAGGTTTAAAAGTAAATTTAAGAAGTACTCGGAAGTGCCTTTGGCCTCTGGATTATCTGGGGCAGAGGTTGCCTTAAAGATGCTTAACGAAAGTGGTATTAACGATGTAGAGGTGCTATTGGCCAATGAAGGTCAATTGTCAGATCACTACAATCCGTCCAACAAAACGGTTAACCTAAGTCAGGAAGTGTATTATGGGCGTAGTGTAGCGGCGGCAGCTGTAGCTTCGCACGAATGTGGTCACGCAGTTCAGCATGCGACTGCCTACTCTTGGTTGCAGTTTCGCTCGGCGATGGTGCCAATGGTCAGCATTGCATCCAGACTTACCTCTTGGGTATTGATGGCTGGAGTCTTGCTAATGGCCTTTGTTAACAGTCCTATTGTATTGGCTATTGGAGTGGGAGCTTTGTTCTTAACGACTTTGTTCTCCTTTATTACACTCCCAGTGGAGTTTGATGCTTCCAATAGAGCTTTAGCTTGGTTGGATACCTCCAACGTAACAACAGGACCAGAGGAGCATGCAGGTGCTAAAGATGCCTTGAAATGGGCTGCAATGACTTATGTAGTGGCTGCTTTGTCCGCATTAGTTACCTTATTGTACTATGCATATATTCTTTTTGCACGTAGAGATTAAGGAATAATCCTTAACAGCATATAAAAAAGTGCGCTATCTTCAGGTAGCGCACTTTTTTATGGGTCAAAGCTATATAAGCTTTCGACAGTATTTTGTACCTTTGGCACTTAAGCTACCAGCGAGAGAGACTGAATATCTTTTATAAGCAGCTCGTAGGTAGCGTATTCATTAATAACTATACAGATTATACATGTTTCAGAATTTACAAGATAAACTCGACAAGGCCTTTAAAGTATTAAAGGGGCAAGGAAGCATTACAGAAATAAACGTCGCTGAGACGATGAAGGAGATTCGCAAAGCATTGTTGGATGCCGATGTGAATTATAAAACAGCTAAGGTTTTTACAGATGACGTAAAACAGAAAGCCCTAGGTCAAGATGTATTAACAAGTATCTCTCCTGGTCAGTTGTTGACCAAGATTATGAACGACGAGCTGACCAGCTTAATGGGCGGTACTGTTCAGGAGCTTGAAATCAGTAAAAATCCAACAATTATCTTAATTGCAGGATTAAACGGTGCAGGTAAAACTACCTTCTCTGGAAAGTTGGCCAACTACCTACGGGAGAACAAAGGCAAGAAGCCCTTGTTGGTTGCTGGAGACGTCTATCGTCCAGCTGCGGTTGATCAATTGCAGGTGTTGGGTGCGCAGGTCAATGTACCGGTGTATGTTAACCGGGAATCTACGGATCCTGTAGCTATTGCTAGAGAGGGTGTAGAGGAAGCTAAGCGTAATGGGAATAACGTAGTTATTATTGATACTGCTGGTCGTTTAGCGATTGATGAGGCTTTGATGAATGAAATCACAGCCGTTAAGGAAGCTACTCAGCCGCATGAAATCCTCTTTGTAGTGGATTCTATGACGGGTCAAGATGCGGTAAACACTGCCAAAGCTTTTAACGATCGTTTGGACTTTACAGGTGTTGTATTGACCAAGTTAGATGGGGATACGCGTGGGGGTGCTGCGCTATCTATTAAGTCTGTGGTAGATAAGCCAATTAAGTTTATCGGTACTGGAGAGAAGATGGAAGCATTGGATGTATTCCATCCAGACCGTATGGCTTCTCGTATCTTGGGTATGGGGGATGTGGTTTCTTTGGTGGAGCGTGCGCAACAGCAGTTCGACGAAAAAGAGGCTGCCGAGCTTCAAAAGAAAATTCGTAAGAATAAGTTTGACTTTAATGACTTTAAAACCCAGATTCAGCAGATTAAGAAGATGGGGAATATGAAAGACCTAATGGGCATGATCCCTGGGGTTGGAAAAGCCTTAAAGGATGTGGAAGTGGATGACAATGCCTTTAAGCCTATTGAAGCCATTATCGATTCGATGACCCCATTTGAAAGAGAAAATCCAGATGCTATCGATCAGAAAAGACGTATGCGTATTGCTAAAGGCTCAGGCACAGATCTTAATGAAGTTAATAAGCTGATGAAGCAATTTGCAGATATGCGGAAGGTAATGAAGCAAATGTCTAATCCAGGAATGGCTGCTAAGATGATGCGCAATATGCCTAAGATGCCCGGGAAATTCTAAGCCCGAGACAGCGCTAAAATATAGAAAATAGTTGTAGGTTAACCGCTACAACTATTTTTTTTGTCCTTTTTTGTGCCTAGCTAAATCTTCATCTTTGTATAGCTAAGGGCTGGGTCTATTCTCCAGAATCAGGCTCGTAAGATGGCTTTTTCAACTTGATTGCCAAGTTGGCCCATTAGATGGTACCTTAAAGGAGTGTGTTTATGAAATTTGGGATATTAGAAGTTAAAAATAGTGCGGAGCTATTGCCAAGCTCGCATCTTCCTGATAGTGTTTCTATATATAGGGCTTTGATAACCATGGAGCTTGAGGTAGCTTTGCAGTTGGACTATAGGGCCATTGTAGTGCCGCCATATTCCATTCTTTATATATCCGTAGAGACCATCTTAACAGTAGACCCAGCGGTTGATATCTATTTTTATTACCTGTATTTCTCTGAAGTTTTTTACCGTAGAACCACCTTTGATCAAGACTTGTTAAAGAGTGAAAATACCTTTAATACCCCCACTGGTTTTAATATCGTTACTATAGAAGCCGATTTGCGTCATTATTTTATATCGCAAGTACACTTCCTATTGGAGATCTTTACGACCAAGAACTTAGTGCTGTTTAATGATTTAATTCACACCTTAATTAAGCAGTTGTTATTGGTCGGTAGCTTGATGGGGAAGAAGGAGGATTTAACCGCTAGCTATGCTGATGTGGACCATGATATTATTCGTTCCTTTCGGGTTTTATTGGATGAAAACATTGCCACCCAAAAGACGGTTATGTTTTATGCAGATGCCTTGGGCATCTCGCCCCGTAGACTTTCATTAGCCTGTAAGGCACTCCTGGGCATTACGGCCAAGCAGTTTATTTCTAAAAGCATTCTTAAGGAGGCTAAGCGACGCTTGCTCTATACGACCGAGTCCGTGCGTGAAATCGCTTGGAAATTGGGCTATGAGGAAGAGAATAATTTTAGTGCCTTCTTTATGAAGGAAGCTAAGTTATCACCTAGCACCTATAGGAAAGCCTACCATCACCGCGGGGAGTCCTAGCCTAGATTTTTTTTCTGAGTAGCTTTCGCTTGCCCCTTGGCTACTGCTTTAGCACGTTTTTAAGGACGTTAAATTATGTTAAGCCAATCTTGCTGACAATTTATTGACCAAATCATGCAGATAATTTTATATTTTTGAGAAAAGAGATAAAATGGAACTACTTAAGATAATCGCTATATTCTTTGTTGTTTTTTATGCTATAAAGTATTTGTTTCGCCTTTTGATGCCATTTGCATTGCGTAAAATGGGCGAGAAGCTTATGCAAAAGGCGCAACAATCTGCCTATCAAGGGCAGTCCGAATCAGGTCCCTTTAGCAAGGGTTCTCCCTTTGATCATTTTAAACAGGCAGGCACAAAGAAAGAAGGTGAACTGCGTGTGGAGTATATGCCTGAGGAGGAGTCTAAAACTAGAAAAGGTCCCCAGACCGCTGGTGAGTTCGTGGATTTTGAAGAAATTAAATAAGATTTCTTGCTTTAAGATCGTACCTTTGGGCTATGTGGCTTAAGCAAATTTCTGTTTTAAATTTTAAGAATTATACAGAGTCTACAGTCGAGTTTCTCCCCCAAGTAAATGCTTTTACGGGTGAAAACGGAGCTGGTAAGACGAACTTGCTGGATGCAATTCATTATCTAGCCCTATGCAAATCCTATTTTAACCCCATAGATTCGCAGCATATTAAGAAGGGCTCCGATTGGTTTATGGTGCAAGGAGAGTTTGATCGGGACGATATCCCCGATGTCGTCTCCTGTAGCTTAAAGAAAAACCAAAAAAAACAATTCAAAAAAAACAAGAAGGATTACCAACGTCTTGCCGATCATATCGGGCAGTTTCCACTGGTTATGATCTCTCCAAGCGATAGTGCTATTGTGTTGGAAGGCAGTGAAGAGCGTCGGAAATTTATTGACAACGTAATCTCGCAGACGGACAACCAATACCTGGATACGCTTATTCTCTACAACAAGATTCTACTTCAGCGGAATATTACCTTAAAGCAGGCAGCGCGTGCTGGTCAATTGGACATGGGGCTGCTGGAAGTGCTAGATATGCAGCTGGTAGAGGTTGGAGAACGGATTTTCGAAAGGCGAAAGCTATTTATGGGTGAGTTTCTACCGGAATTTAGCCGGTACTATGCCTTCCTCACAGAGGGGGCGGAAGAGGTATCCCTGGTCTATGAGTCGCCCTTAATGCAAACCGACTTTGCCGAGCTACTGCAGCGCAACTTAGAACGGGATCGGTTTCTGGAAAGAACAAGTCAAGGTGTACACAAGGATGATCTTTTATTTGCCATTCATGAGCAGATGCCTTTAAAGAAGTTTGGCTCACAGGGGCAACAAAAATCATTTTTAATCGCTTTAAAGCTAGCTCAATATAGCTTTTTAAGGATTAAAAAGCAGTATAAGCCTTTGTTGCTCTTGGATGATATATTTGATAAGTTGGATGATAAGCGGACCAAGAAGCTTATGCAATTGGTTTCAGAGGATGAGTTTGGTCAAATATTTTTGACCGACACGGATGCTGAGCGGGTGCGTATTGTCTTTGAAGACATAGTGCAGCCCATTCGTATTTTTGAAGTTAAAGGAGGTAATGTTGAAGTATAAAAAGAAAGCGGACGAAATCCATACCAAGGATGATATAGGCATTAAGCAAGCTGTGGAAAAATGGTTAGAGGTCTATCGTTTACGTGGTAAATACGATGAGTCATCCATTGTGATCGCTTGGCCAGCCATTATTGGGAAGGCTATTGCTAATCGCACCCAGAAGATTTATATCCATGACAAGAAGCTGTTTGTGCAGGTGGAGTCAGCCGTAATCAAGCATGAGCTGGCTATTATGCGTAAGCAGATTATCGGTCGTGTCAATGAATATGTAGGCCATGTTATTATAGAGGAGTTTATTATCCTCTAGCAGGGTGGAGCTGCTTCCGACAAGGTTGCGTTTAGATTTATTATTTCCAGCCCTAGGCTGAACTGTAGAGCCAATTGTAAGATTGGCTTTTTTAGTGGCCTCTGCTATGCAGCGCTTCAATAGGCTGAGCTTTTGATCGATTTTTTCAAGCTTAACCTTGTGGAAGGTATTAGTTAACAGGGAATTAATGTAAAAAGTATAAGTGCTTTCATTTGCAATTGGTATATTTAAGAAATAATTTTTGTTTTACCTTCAAATACAAGTTATATGAAATGGCAAAAATACAATGGCGAATTTATTCACAACCCAATTACCCAGGCTGTAGAGGAAATCATTAGTCGGGAGATCCATCTAGGCAACAAGCTAAAGGTCTATATCGGGACCGATTCTCAAGTTAAGCGTGGCTTGGTAGACTTTGCTACCGTTATAGTCTTTCTCCGTGAGCATAAAGGTGGCTTTATGTTTATTCAAAAAGATAAGCGCGTACATCGTATGAGTATTAAGGAGCGGATGCTCTTGGAAGTACAGAAATCCATAGAAATTGCCTACCTAATATGCCCTTTATTGGATCAGTACCATGTGGATCTAGAGGTGCATGCCGACATCAATACCAATCCCAATTTCCAGTCCAATGTAGCGCTTAAAGAAGCAATGGGCTATATTATGGGGATGGGCTTTCAGTTTAAAGCCAAGCCAGAGTCCTTTGCCAGTACAAACTGTGCCAACAGAATTGTACAGTAAGATTTTGGTAAACATCTTAGCAAGTTAATGTATCTTTAAGGTCTGTAGATTTAAGGGTATGTTAGATTTTTTAACCAATTTTTTTGAACAATTTCTTCAAACCACAGCGCTTGAATGGCTAGCCAGCATAACGGGATTTTTATGTGTCTACCTGGCTGCTAAACAAAATATCCTGAATTGGCCCTTAAGTATTGTTAGTGTTTGTATTTACGGCTATATATTTTACCAGAGTCGCTTGTATGGGGATGCCTTTCTGCAATTGTATTTTCTAGGTACTGCGATCTATGGCTGGTATTATTGGACTGGCATGCAAGGGCAGCCTGAGCCTCCTGTACGACTCTTTAGTAGCAGGCAGATGTTGTATACCATCTTGGCTATACTCTTGCTTGCAGGGCTACTGGGCGGCTTCCTTCAGAAGTATACCGATACTGATGTTCCTTATATAGATGGCTTTTGTACGGCGACTAGCTTTGTGGCTCAATTCCTAATGACTAGAAAGATTGTACAGAACTGGCTGCTCTGGCTATTTGTGAACTGCTGTTACATTCCTTTGTATATCCATAAAAATCTATTTTTGACCGCCATTCTTTACGTTGCTTTTGCTATAATTGCATGGAATGGCTATCGGAGCTGGTGTAAAGCCTACGATACTAGCCTAAAAAACAATCCATAGGTGAGAGATACATTGAGAAAAATTGCAGTTGTAGGGCCAGAGTCCACGGGTAAATCGACCATTGCCGATCCACGCCCCGTGGCGCTGTGTCCAAAATAGCCAATCAGTGTGCCATAGGCTATTGGCGCTGCCGCCCA